>NZ_JAVRCI010000007.1:0-173732 GCF_034530835.1 Nostoc sp. DedQUE12b
TCTCCGTCAACGAGTATTTGAACTGGATGAATCCACCTTTTATCTCCGTTAATGATCTGACTTTTTACATCATCTGAAAAAACCAGCAAAAGACCTAACCCCCTACCCCCTTCCCTTGTAGGGAAGGGGGGAAAATTCAAAGCCTCTCCCCTAGAAGGGGAGAGGTTTGGAGAGAGGTCAGAATATTCATTTTTCCATCGCGTACATTTAGCTTTTTAATCCCCAAATACCAAATACCATGCAAAACCGCAACTCAACAGCTACAACCACACTAGAAAAATCATTCGCCACTGCAACCACCAGCCGCAGACCTTTTTTAGAAATTAAAGACGTTACCAAAGTCTACCCGACAAAGAAAGGCCCCTTCACCGTACTCGACGGCGTTAATCTCAACGTCGAACAGGGGGAATTTATTTGCGTTATCGGTCACTCTGGCTGTGGCAAATCGACACTGTTAAATATGGTATCCGGTTTTAACTTTCCCACCTCCGGGGAAGTGTTGCTGGAAGGAGAACCAATCACCAAGCCAGGCCCAGATAGAATGGTTGTTTTCCAAAACTATGCCTTGCTACCTTGGCGAACTGCTTTTGAAAACATCTACTTAGCTGTCAACGCCGTTTATCCCAATAAACCACAAGCCGAAAAAAGAGCGATCGTGCGCGATCATTTAGCAATGGTGGGATTGGCTGATGCAATGGAAAAGAAACCAATGCAAATGTCTGGGGGAATGAGACAACGGGTTTCTATCGCCCGTGCTTTGGCGATTCGTCCGAAAGTCTTAATTTTAGATGAACCATTTGGGGCGCTGGATGCCATCACCAAAGAAGAATTACAAGAAGAATTGCTGAAAATTTGGGGTGATAACCGTTGTACAGTACTGATGATTACCCACGATATCGACGAGGCACTATTTTTAGCAGATAAATTGGTAATGATGACCAATGGCCCCCATGCAAAGATTGGCGAAGTTATGGAAATTCCTTTTTCTCGTCCCCGCGATCGCGCCCGCATCATGGAAGATCCACAATACTACCAACTGCGTAACTATGCCCTAGATTTCCTGTTTAACCGCTTTGCCCATGATGATGTAGGTTAAGTTAACCTTCATTGATTTTTTCCGGAATAATTCTTCCTCCCGTCACCATCCCGCATTGTGGCGGGAGGAACGTTTTGGGCTTCCAGCTAATTTTTCTGATGTAGACAAGATACTCTGGTTTTAGAGAGCGATCGCAGTTCCACACTTTAGGCATTTGAAAAGTAGACCAAAAGGAAGCTCAAACTAACTGCGTCCACAAGTTATAAAGTATGTGTAGAGCAAACAGCAAGTATGTTGAGAAAGAATCTGTATGGCAAGCTACCCAGAAACCCTAACTAATAACGAATCCGTTAATGATTTAATCGCCGAGACGGCAAGCATTAACCATGTTGAGGTAATTGAAAATGTCATCGACTCTTTAGAACAAGATGATAGCGCGATGGTTAGCCACACTCCAGAGGGTGGTTATCTCTGGAAATTTAAGTATGGAAGCGTGGAAGTATTTGTCCAACTCAACGGGACAAACGATGAAGACACAATAACAGTTTGGTCTGCGGTGCTAAATTTACCTGCGAAAAATGAACCTAAGTTGATGCGTTATCTTTTGGAGTTAAACTGCTCTAGTACTTTTGAAGCACGTTTCGGCATCATTGAAAACCGGGTGGTTGTAATATCGACACGCACCTTAGCAGAGTTATCTCCTGGCGAAGTGTCTCGGCTAATCACCGTTGTGGCAACGATCGCTGATAATAACGACGAAGCCTTACAAACTGAATTTGGTGCAACTTAAGGAATTTTAGACTTTAGATTGGGCTGTTGCTACATCCGATGCATAGCAATCCGGTTTGGGCGAATCTGCAAAGACTTTTTTCTGTGTACCAATTAAAAAACGCCTGGGAGTGTTGCCGTGTTTCCACCCCAGGCGTTTTTTATTTTTAACTTGCTCCTCACACAAATAAATAGTATCACTGCTTCAATCAAAAGGCGAGTCTAGTAAGTGACACTTTTAAAACTGCACCGTCAATTGAGTTTAAATTTATACTCCCTTGACTTGATCCTATCTGCGTTTTGGGTGCGATCGCTCCAGAAAGACGGTTTGATTGGCAGACTTGATAGCATCTAGTATATGTGTTGGGCTGTTGATTTCATTACACAGCCACTTTATTTATCCTCACAAGCCCTCAAAAGATGAGTTAGAGAGCATCTAGTACGCCACAGCGTAAATAGAGCAACCATTTAAAATCCCTAAAAAGCTTATTCGATAATACTTTTGACTTTTGACTACCGCCTTGCGGTACTAGCCTTTACAAGCCGTAACGTAACTAATTAAATAATTATTAAAGATATATACATCCTTCAATTAATGCCTGAAACTCTTTAGTAATCAATCAAACTATTAAATAAATATTAGCACTCAATGCTTGTCAGTGCTAATTTATAGCTGAGGTTTAATGCCTATGATATAGACCAAAACTGCACTTTTTGCAGATGCTTTAGTTCCTTTGCAGATATTATTTTAGAGATAGAAAAAACTAAATATTTGCTGTAAGTAATATAAAGTTGGGAGTAATGGCATGAAATACACTTTTGATATTGTAGGAATTTCTCCACTTTTACAGTTTTTTAATCAGCAACAGCAAAATGGGCAAAAACCGCCCCACCAAGGTGTGGAATACTTGGGAATGCATACATGTACGTTAGATACGTTTTTAGAATCGGTGGAATCAGTTCCAGCAAAGTGGGATTGGAATCTGGATCAAGTAGTAGATACCGTGATTAACTTTTGGTTGAATAACTCAGACAGTATTCGTTATTGGAAAGTACGTTTAAATGATGCTGGTAAGGATAATTTACTAGTCACAAGGTTGGCAGATATAAACGCCTTACAAGCTGAATTTGAATCTTTATTAGATAAGGACTGGTAAAGAAAAAGGTAAGAATTCAGCAACCAGGAGTCAGGAGTTATAATTTATCAGGAATCTAGAATTATTAGTATATTTATTTATCAAATGCTCTGCTGATTCTTTAACTATTCTAAATCCTGATTTATGACTTCTGAATTATTACTAAAAAATAGTTCAGGAGGTGAGCAATTCCTACTCCACCTCCACTCAAAATCAATAATTTACTCTAAAGTAGTCAAAAGCTCAAGGAAAATTCAATTTTGAATATTTAAATAATCTATGAAAACTTAATTTAATTATTCTCAACTAACTATAAAAAATGTTAATGCCCGCAATCTAGGTTTACCAATCAGACTAGAGAAAAATTAAGAGCGTGTACGTACTGATTATTTCTACGTACATTACTATTTATTTTCTCTTCAGGTTTTAATAGTCTGTTTTCAGACATTAATGTTTCTTTTACCACTGATGCGGACTTTACTTATGTCTATGCATACAAATCATGCAAACCCAATAATTGCTAAACTTTCTGCTTGAACATTGTTGTGTCCTGGAAACAATTGCAAGTTAAGGTTTTGAGGTTCATTGCCACCTGAAAATTCCAACTTAGTTGGTCTTAAATATAGCGCTCAGTGTTGACAATTTATTAATAATCGAATAACAAGGTGGCAGCAGCATTAAAAAAAGCGTTAGTGCATTCCTACTTAGAAACTAATTAACGCCCTTCATTAAACTTCATACGGTTAACATAATTATGCCAGAAAATACGGATAACAAAACTTCTCAATCAGACAATCAGACTATTGCGTATAAAGAACGCCTCAATTCTTGGGCGATCGCTCGTCAACTTCCTAATACGCAACGGGAGATTGTTGCTCGCTTCCGCAGCCGTTCTGATGCCGATGGCTATATGCGACACCTTCCTCAAGAAATACCAGATGCTTCCTACATGGTAGTTTTTGATTGTCAACGTCAAGAAGCTGCAATTTAAAGTACAAGCATAGGCATTAGCTCTTGTTTTTAATCCAATACGCTTGGGTTAAGGGTTATTGGTCTTTCAAGACGCGATAAATCGCGTCTCTACAATCTGGGTTTTGTTGCTCATTCTGGACTGTATTGGTTTTTAATTTCCATTACCTTTTCTTGCGATCGCAGGCGTAGTCTACTTAAAATTTGCGCGAATCACTATATTTAATTTGCTCTCCAGCCAGAGGCTTAGATCCCCAACTTCCTTTAAGAAGTCGGGGATCTTTTGGTTTGTAGTACCTTCTATCATCTCAATTAATCAGACAAGTTATAGCTAAGTGCTGAGTGCTGAGTGCTGAGTAAAAATCCAGTTTTTTCAAGACTTTGAGCAATCAACACTGTCCTAATCTGTGTGACTACGGCTATACTTTGAGCAACTTGTTAAAGGTAAGCAAACTTCCGCCACAGTCTACTAATACAGATGCAGTTCTCATACTAATTCTCGGTGAAGCTGCACATATTTTGATCCCTCCCAACCTGCGCCGCAAACGGTGGGTTCTTTCTATGCGTCTTCATAAAGAGTTGGTATCAAAAGAAGTGTAGTTATAATCAGAAATGATTAAATTTTTCTGGCAATACATAAACATATTAATATATTTACTAAAAATAAATTCCGTAATTGCCCTCTTGCTACTGATATTTTAGATTACTTAAAAGTAAAAGTTAGTGCAATAAGCCTTGAAACTACTAGAGAGTTAATAAGTGGTAAAACAGCACCGATATAACTGGTTCAAAGCTGTGATATTTTTCCGTCAACGAGAATTACTCGCCCTGTTGCTGGGGATTTTCTTCTCAATCTCTGTATTCCTACTCTGGCAGAGACTTTTAACCCGAAATCCGGGGTTATTAACACAACTAGAATTGATAGCAGGGTTATTAGTTGTTGTCACGCTGACATTATCAATCTATTTTGCCTTGGCAATGAATGCAAGAAATCAACAAATAACAGCAATCAATCAGGAGTTAACTCACAGGATTTTTGAACAGAAACAGATAGAAATTGCCCTGATCGCCAGTGAAAATCGCTTGCGACAGCTACTGGAAACTGTCAAAGTCATCCCTTGGGAATTGGACTTGAAAACTTGGCGATTTATTTACGTCGGGCCGCAAGCGGTAGATTTGCTAAATTATCCGCTCGCAGAGTGGTACGAGGAAAATTTTTGGGTTAATCATCTGCATCCAGATGACAAGGAAAATTCGGTTCGTTTTTGTCAAGAAGCAACTGCTAGGTGCGAGAATCACGAATTTGAATACCGGATGTTAGCTGCTGATGGGCGAGTTGTTTGGCTGCGAGACATTGTTAGTGTCGTTGAGGAAGCCGGAACTGCGATCGGGCTGAGGGGGTTTATGTTTGACATTACTGATTTGAAGCTGGTTGAAGAAACCTTGAGACTGAGGGAAAGGGCACTTGCCGCTACCAGTAATGGAATTATTATTGCCGATGCCAAACTCGCCTACAATCCAATTATTTACGTCAACCCTGCCTTTGAGCAAATAACAGGCTACAGTGCTACTGATGTAATTGGGCAAAACTGTCGATTTTTGCAACGCACAGATACCCAGCAACCAGCACTTAATGAATTGCGTTCATCTATTCAAAGTGGAAGAAGTTGCAAAGTTGTTCTCCGCAACTATCGCAAAGATGGTACTTTGTTTTGGAACGAATTGAGTATTTCTCCTATTCATGATGACAATGGTGAGTTAAGCCACTTCATTGGTATTCAGAGAGATATTAGCAATGTCTACAACGAGCTTTGCTTACGCAAGCAAGCCGAAGCCAATCTGCGTCGGCAAGCCCTCACCTTTGAAAATATGCATGATGGCGTAATTATCACAGATTTAACCGGAAGTATTATTGACTGGAATCCTGCTGCTGAAAGTATGTTTGGCTATACCAAAGCCGAGGTTTTGGCTAAACATCCCAGTATTTTGCATCAGCCGGAAGTAGCCGCAACATTAAGCGCTAACATTTTGTCAACAGTCAATCAGCAAGGACGCTGGTCAGGGGAAATACACTTTATTCGCAAAGATGGTAGCAAGGGAATTTGCGAAACAACTGTAGTTGCTCTACAGGATGAACAAGGGGAAACTGTTACGACTGTCGGCATTAATCACGACATTACCGAAAATAAACGAGCTAAAGAAGCACTGCAACGGCAATTGCATCGCACCCTACTACTTGAACAAATTACTCAGGAAATTCGTCAAAGTCTTGACACCAGCGAAATTTTTAAGACGGCTGCTACCCAAATGGGACAAGCATTTGGAGCCGATCGCTGCCTGATTCACTCTTACATTAGTAACCCCACACCACAAATTCCCCTAGTAGCACAATATAATACACTCCCTGGTTACTGCTCTGTATTGAAATTGGAAGTTCCCATGACTAACAATCCTCATGCCGAGCAGATGATGGCCCAAGAAAGTGCGATCGCTTCTCCAAATGTCTACGTTGAGCCTTTACTGCAAATGGTTCAGCCTATCTGCCAAGAAATTGGGCTGAAGTCTATGCTGTCAATCCGCACTTCCTATCAAGGAGAACCCAATGGAGCGATCGGCTTACATCAGTGCAGCTATTTTCGCCAATGGACACAAGATGAAATCGAATTACTAGAAGCTGTGGCGGCTCAACTAGGTATTGCTCTAGCACAAGCTCACTTACTAGAACAAGAAACGCGCCAACGTGAAGAACTTACCTTGAAAAACTTTGCTTTGGAGCAGGCAAAACGTCAAGCAGAAGCCGCAAATCGGGCAAAAAGTGAGTTTTTGGCGATGATGAGCCATGAAATTCGGACTCCAATGAATGCTGTTATTGCCATGACAGGTTTACTGTTGGATACCGATCTCACACCTCAACAGCAAGACTTTGTGGAAATAGTTCACAGTAGCGGAGATACTTTACTCACCATCATCAACGATATTCTAGATTTCTCCAAAATTGAGTCGGGCAAACTGGAATTAGAAGAACAGCCTTTTGATTTGAGAGTTTGTGTGGAGGAGGCTATTTCCTTTTTAGCGCCGAAAGCTGCCCAAAAGGATATCGAACTAGTTTATCTGATCAAGCCCCAAGTTCCCATTCAGATCGTCGGTGATTTGACTCGTCTGCGGCAAGTCTTGATGAATTTGCTCAACAATGCTATTAAGTTTACGGAAACCGGAGAAGTATTACTCTCTGTTGAACTGGGGATTGGAGATCGGGAACTGGGCATAAGATGCAGAGGGACAGAGGGGCAGAGGGGAAAAACTTACTGCAACTTTTCCTCTGCTCCCCTGCTCCCCTGCTCCCCAGTCCCCAATCCCCAGCCCCCGATACTTGTTGAAAAAGAGCAACTTCTCTACGAAATTCAATTTGCAATCAAAGATACAGGTATTGGCATCGCACCAGAGAAAATAGAGCGATTATTTCAACCCTTCACTCAGGCTGATGTCTCCATGACTCGACGATATGGTGGCACAGGGCTGGGATTGGCGATTAGTAAGCGGCTCAGTAAGATGATGGGCGGCACTCTTTGGGTGGAAAGCCAGGGGTTTGTTGGTGGCAATCCTAGCCCTAGATGGGATAAAGGAAAATTATTATCATCTCCTGACTCTTCACCAGGTTCAACATTTTACTTCACCATTCTTACCAAAGTCGCTGCTCAATCAGAACAAGCTGAATTAAGCATTTCGCCGCTGCTTGCATCCAAGCGACTATTAATTGTGGATGACAATCTAACCAATCGCCAAATTCTTAGCTTGCAAGCTGAGTCTTGGCAGATGGAAACTTATGCTGCCAAATCTGGAAAAGAAGCTTTAGTTAAACTTGCTCAGGGAACGCAGTTCGATATTGCTATTTTAGATATGCAAATGCCAGAAATGGATGGCATAACCCTAGCTCGTCAAATCCGCAAGCAATCTGGTTGTCAAAATCTGCCTTTAGTGATTATGACTTCTTTAGCGAAAATAGAAACTCCTTCTGACTTTAATGATGTCAAGTTTGCTGCTTTTTTGAATAAACCTATCAAACACTCTCAACTCTACGATATTATTACTCGTGTTTTGGGAAATCAGCCGAGGATCGGCAGTATTTCTCATTTTCCCTTGGTAGATCGGCATTTGGGCCATCGACTGCCACTGCGAATTCTTCTGGCAGAGGATACGGTTGTTAATCAGAAAGTTGCTCTATTAATGCTACAGAAAATAGGTTATGGCGCAGATGTCGTCAGCAATGGGCTAGAAGCGATCGCAGTTCTGCAAAAACAGCGATTTGACGTAGTGTTGATGGATGTTCACATGCCCAAAATGGATGGTTTAGAAGCAACTCGGAGAATCTGTCAAGAATGGGGGGTGGGTTTTCGTCCCCATATCATCGCCATAACTGCCAATGCCATGCAGGGCGATCGCCAACTTTGTCTTGCCGCTGGTATGGATGACTACATTAGCAAACCCATTCAGCTGGAAGAGTTAGCTCAGGCACTCAGCAAATGTGCACCCCAAAGAAATTTTGAATTCACTTCCATCGAACAACCAGGGGAAGTCATGCGCGTACAATTGCAACCTTCGGCAAATCTCTTACAGTCATGGCAAAACCAGATATTAAAAAGCGCCAAAATTGATGCCAAAATCCTCGAATCCTTGCAGCTTATGCTCAGAGGAGATCGTGTGGCATTTGCTGAACTCATTGAGTGTTATCTTACAGAGACAGATAGACTAGTGCAACAGATCAGCACAGCGATCGCAACTCAGGATATCCAGACTATATGGAAGACAGCACACAAACTCAAATCCAGCAGTGCTTCTATTGGAGCGATCGCCTTAGCACAGCTTTGCAAGGTGTTAGAAGCACAGGCACGCAGCAGTAACTTAGAAAACAATTTAGAATTACTTTTACTACTGGATCAGGAATATGAACAAGTTAAAACTGCCTTAGAAAAAGAACTTACGAAGGAAGCACCATGAAAGCCACTGCTGAAGAAAGCCAATCTTTAGTTTTAATTGTTGATGATGAACCTTTTATTCGCCTGATACTGCGGCATTTCTTAGAACGGGAAGGCTATCAAATAGCGGAAGCTCAAAATGGCATAGAAGCAATAAAAGTTTTTAACCAACTGCACCCTCATATAGTACTCCTTGATGCCATAATGCCGGATATGGATGGATTCGAGTGTTGCACTCAGTTGGAGCTACTGGATTGTAATAAGCACACTCCGATTTTAATGATTACAGGACTTGAAGATCAAGAGTCAGTTGACCGTGCATTTGCAGTGGGAGCAATGGATTTTGTGACCAAACCGATTCATTGGCCAGTTTTGCGACAACGGGTAAAACGCTTGATTCAGCAATCTCAGTTACAGCAAAAACTGGAAACCTTAAATCTGGAATTGCAGCGATTAGTAACTATCGATGGATTAACTCAAGTAGCCAATCGCCGACGGTTTGAAGAGTATTTTTACCAAGAGTGGCAGCGTTTAAAACGCGAGCAACGTCCGCTTTCCCTGATTCTTTGCGATGTTGATTTTTTCAAATTATATAATGATACCTATGGTCATCGGGTAGGCGATCGCTGTCTTCAGAAAATTGCCCAAGCTATCAAAGATATTATTAAACGTCCCGGAGATTTAGTTGCCCGTTATGGTGGGGAAGAATTTGCTGTGATTTTACCGAACACAAACACCGAGGGGGCGATTCATGTTGCCAAAAAAATTTGTCATACTGTGCGAACCCTAGCAATTCCTCATCAAAATTCCCAAGTTAGTTCTCATGTAACTATTAGTGTTGGGTTTACAACAGAAATTCCTCAGCCAGATTCTGACTTAGAAGAAATGATTGCCGCAGCGGATCGAGCGTTGTATCAAGCAAAGGCAGCAGGACGCGATCGCTTTGTGCAAAATATTCTACAACCCGAAAGTACAAATTTCCGCTAGTACCGCGCCGCCAGGCGGAAGTCAAAAGTCAAAAGTCAAAAGTCAAAATGAATTCAGCGTCAGCGTTTTATTGATTTAGAATAGGTGCTTTATTTCCGCTCAACGCCTTACTTTATAGGACTCATAAGGGAAAGCCGGAGATATTAATATTAATTATGGTTCTACAATACTTGATAACCAAGGATTTATTGCAGCAGTAACCAACTCTGGTGATAGTGGAAATATAAATTTAACTGCTAGCGATCGCTTACTATTGCGTAACGGTAGCGGAATTTCAACCACCGTAGGTACAGCCCAATCAGGTGGCAATTTTAAAGCTATGGTATTAATTTATTGACATGGCTAACAGCTGCAAGGTTATACCAATTCAAAAAATGCTTACGACAAATAACCCCGCTCGGACTGACCTTTTTTATTCTCTAGCGAGAGTTATTAAAAAGTATTGGTACTGAGTTTAATTCATCAAGATTCGTTGCAGTGAGCAGGCTTAGTCTATCGCTGACTTACGAGTTGATCTATGTTGAAGTTGTAAGAAAACTAAATTAAATAAAAAATTTTCTTGGGAGAAATCTGATGAATTTCAACTTGAAAAAAAGTGCTGCGCTCACAGTCTGTCTGAGTACACTGTGTTGGGCTAGTGCTGCCCGTGCAGATGGTTGGCCAGTGAGCGTGGCAGGAACTTGGTCTGTATCAGCAAATCAGTCTCAGGGTACATTGGTAATCAATCAGCCGAGCAGCACTCTAAATTGCCGACCCATCAGCGGTACTATCTTTACAACAGATACAATTCAAGGTTTCTATTGTCCTTTTAGTGGCAACATTGGGTTTTCACGTATCAGTAACGGCACGACAATTCAATACTATGAAGGAAACCTTTCACAAAATGCAACAGTATTGAGAATAGGCGGGTCATTTTCGTCTATTTTAGGCAGTTTTGGAAATTACAACTTCTCAGCTGTTAAATAATAGACATCTCTAAAAATTAGATATCAGCCCAAGCTGTACAAGGGCTGCAAATTATTTTACCAGATATCTAATAGGTTCGCCTATTAGATATCTGGTAAAAAGTCAAAGGATAAAAATAAAAAGCAAAAAGATAATCCCCAGAAATAAATTTAGGGGATTTAATCAGGATGCTTTGTTTTTTGCACTGCATGTGTTGAAACAAATCTTTTTCAATATTTCATAAATAAATTTAGTTGCTCTCAAACCCTTCTTTTTCTTTTAACTTCTAACTTTTGCCTTGTTTGGTGAGACTAAATTCATAACTCTTAATCAGCAACGCCTAAAAATCTACCCCTCTTTTAAGTTCTACACCTTGATTAGCATAATGTTTGTGACAATAAACCTCTGAGTGGACACTGGCCAAGTCAAAATACGCGGGTGGATTTTGGCAACGACCAGTGATAATAATTTCGGTGTCGCGGGGTTTGCGGAGTAAAGCTTGGACAATGGGTTCAACGGGGAGTAGTTCTAAGTCAACGGTGGGATTGAGTTCATCGAGAATAATAGTTTTATACAATCCAGAGGCGATCGCAACTTTTGCAATTTCCCAACCTCGTTCGGCTTCTACATAATCTAATTCCTGTCGGGAATTTCGCCAGACGATCGCATCTCCACCGCAACGCTGATGATCCACCACTTCTGGATATGACTGCTGCAAAGCAGCGATCGCGGCGTCTTCTGTGTAGCCGCTACCACCTTTAAGCCACTGCATAATCAATACACGGGTAGACCCTGGATGATTAATTCCTCTACCAATTGCCTGTAAGGCTTTGCCCAAAGCACTAGTAGACTTGCCTTTTCCAGCACCAGTATAAATCTCAATCCCTTCCAGGAAGAGGGCTTTGGCTGTTGGGTGGTGATGAGGTTTCATTTCTGAGTGCAAATCTGCAATATCGAGCAACTTTTGGGGTGCGGCGCGTCCGGTAGCGATGATTTCCAACTCTTGGGGTTTGGATTTTAATGTCTTTACCACTTCATCCACTGGTAGCAAACCCAAATCCAGAACTGGGTTAATTTCATCTAAGACAACAACTGAATATAAACCACTAGCGATCGCACCTTTGGCCACATCCCAACCCCGCATTGCTTCGTCTCGGTCAAAGGTGGTAATTTCCTCCGGGCCAAAAAATTCGGCTCTCCCGGTGCGAACCTGGTCAATTAAATGGGGAAACCCGCGTTGTAAAGCTGCGATCGCGCCATCTTCGTCATAATCACGTTCTGGCCCTTTTAAAAATCGCAGCAGTAAAACACGATTAGAATTGCTAGGCGTATTTATTCCCAAGCCAATGGAGCGCAAAACCACCCCCAAAGCCGCTTGAGATTTACCTTTACCCAGACCATCGTAGACGTGAATTTGACCAATAAGCCGTTCTTGACGCACTTGCGCCGTCCGAATCCCAATACCGTTCCTTGTCATCTCTCGAAAAGCTATAACTATGGCAGTCTTTAATCTTACCTAACCTCTTGTACTCTCAGATAGAGAAACTCCCCCTCTAACACGTCTGTACAAGGGTCAGTTCGATCTATTAACAATATCAATAGACCGGAAAGCAAAAGTAACTTTTGCTTTCCGGTTGGGGAAAGGTTAAAGGTTAAAGGGGAAGGAATAATTCCATATCTTTACCCTTTACCCTTTACCCCTTCCCCTTTCCCCCACTTCTGGAAGAAGTCTAATAGAGGAATACTGGCACACTCGCATAGTAAAGGACAAGAACAATGGGATAATTTCCCCCATCACCCTTACTATCCCAGTTATACTCACTACAGTTAACCCTTACCCATAACCATTTATGCCTGACAATTGGATGCTTCCCAGGATTTTTCCCATTGGTGGATTTCTGTTTGACTTTTTATTTGTACTGATTGCCATCCCCATCGAAGCTTATGTTTTGCATTCTCGACTAAAATTTGACAAAAAAACCAGTACTTTTTATGCAATTTCTATCAATCTGTTTTCCAGTGTAATTGGTTGGTTCATATTTTTTGTCTCAGAACCAATGTTGCCAATACAGGTGAAATCAGAATTAATTAACTATATGTTTTTTAATAATTTTAAATCGCCGAACACACAACCTTTAATTATTTTAACTGCTTGTATAATTTTTTTTACTACCTTTTTGATGAAATTTTTCATTTTAAAGGCTTTACTAGTCTCATTAAATGAATCATTTGCGAAAAGAGAAGAGGAACCTAAAACATCTCAGCGCTTGCAACGGCGTCGTTTTACCACCCTTAATTTCCAAAATACTAATTTAGTTACAACTATACTAATAGCAAATTCTCTAAGCTATACTGCAATAACTATTATTTTATTATTTCGTTCAAAATAGCAAGAAAGTACTTGTTAAATTTAGAGGAAAAATATTGAGCAATCGGGTATACGGAGGAATATGAATACGCTACTAAAAGATGTATTTGGGGTTTTTAAATTTGCTGAAGGGCTTTATGCAGGAATTAGAAAAATATTAGTTCCACCCAAAGCTTATTCTTGGCAGACATTTATTTATTTGAGTATTTTTTCTTGGGTACTTTCATATTGTGCCACAGGTTATATCAAAGATGTAATTGCCTTTTTCGGTTGGTTATTTTTAATTGCCGGCACAGCTTGGTATACAACTGAAGATCCTTTGAGGGTTCCTGGTACTTTTATGCCAGTCGGGGCAGTAATCACTGGATTCTTAGTGAGTGTTTTTGCGTTTGGAGATCAACAAGATGTAATTACACCAAGAACAATCGTTTTTTGGCCGACAATTTCAGCACTAATTACAGCAATACCAGAGTTTATTGAAGGAAATGACACCGATGCAAAAGCTCGTATTCCTAAGCCAGAAGATCGCCAAAGAATCATAATTTTAGTTGCTAGTAGTATGCTTCTAAGTTGCTGGATTCAGTTTCACTTTGTGACAGATAATTGGTTACGGCAATATCCCAGTTTGCAAGCAGATACTTTTAAACATAGTACCTTTATTGTCAGAACAGAACAGGCAGTAAAAGTTCCCCGAAACGGCGTTGTAATTCTCCAGAAACTTCAACCAATAGTAGTAGATCAAATAGCTGAAAGACCTTGGTCAGAAGTAGAGAAATGGTTGCTAGATGCAAAAGAGCGGGTAGTAAATCTGGGTAGGGGAATCATTAAAAAGAACCTGAGTAAATATGAAGAGAAGGAATTATGGCGCGTTGAACCGCGTGTAGCTAATACTAAGTCTGGATATATATTAGATTTATTAAGTATTTGGATAGGCCCAAGTTCTAACCCACGGGGCTATTACTTAAAAAAATCTTGTCGCATTGAACCAGTTGCAGCACCTACTAATTCAGAGAATAAGATTACAGTTGCAGAAATTGAATGCGATCGCGCCAGTAAATTAATTCCTGGTTTACCGCCTCCACAGCAGTGAGGAGTGGGGAAAGGGGCAGAGGGGCAGGGGAGCAGGGGGGCAGAGGGGCAAGGGGGAATTATTGAACAGCTCTCTTCTTTGCTGTCTCCTTCCAATGACAAATGACAAATGACAAATGACAAATGACAAATGACAAATGACTATTAACAGAATTTTTGTATTGGCAAAGAATGTGTTTCAGGAAGTGGTACGCGATCGCATCCTCTATATTATTGGTTTTTATGCGCTAGTACTCGCCACTGCCTTCCGCGTCCTTCCTGAATTTGCAGCTACGGCTGAAGATAAAATGTTTTTAGACTTTGGGATGGCAGCGATGAATGCCATCGGGTTAATTATTACGATATTTATTGGTACGGGACTAATTAATAAAGAAATTGAAAAACGCACTATCTTAGTATTAATTGCTAAACCCGTTAGTCGCAGCGAAATTATCGTCGGCAAATATTTAGGTTTATCCGCAGTCCTAGCTGTGCTTGTGGCCACAATGACAGTAATTTATCTGCTATTTCTGCAAATTGGTAGTATTCCTCATCCTACGGCAAGCATTCTAATTGCTGCAATTTTCTTATTTTTGCAGTTGTCATTAATTACTGCCGTGGCTATTACCTTTGGTGTTTTTACTGCTTCTCTGCTAGCGACTGTTTTAACCTTTGCGGTATATTTAATCGGAAATATTACTCAAGATTTAGTACAACTTGGTCGTCTTAGCCGTAACCCTGGTATGGAACGTCTAACTCAAGCTTTGTTTCTTTTCTTGCCAGATTTATCTCGATTAGATTTGAAAAATGATGCCGTATATGGTCTGCAAGCACTACCTGACACCACTGCACTGATTATGAATGCTGGTTATGGCTTACTTTATAGTGCCATGTTGTTAGCGATCGCTATTTTGATCTTTTCACAACGCGAATTTTAGACATTGGGCATTGGGCACAAGAGGCAGAGGGGCAGAGGGGAAAGACTTAGTGCAACACCCAACAAATTTGGGCTTTATAGCAGGAGGCAGAAGACAGGAGGTAAAAACCTTGCTATTCCTGAGATTCACGCTTGTCATTATATTTTAATCTACCTGGCAACTGCTATATCTTCTTAAGTTGACACCAATGGGCAGTGCCGTCCCCCGACACCCCTTGGTATAATGCTGTACTACATCAGAATGGGAATGGCTATATTTTCATTACAGTTTGAGCATTCCTAACTACAGAAGAAGCTGTGTTAATTACAGTTTGAGCATTCCTAACTACAGAAGAAGCTGTGTTAATTACAGTTTGAGCATTCCTAACTACAGAAGAAGCTGTGTTAATTACAGCTTGAGCATTGATAATCACAGAAGAAGTCGTATTAATTACAGCTTAAGGATTAATTATCATATAAGGAATATTTATAACTAAGGCTTAAGCTGTATTAACTCAGGTTTCAAGTCAATACTTCTCGCTTTATGTTTACTTATTCTGACTTTTAAATTCTGAATTATGCTGCATTACGTTTCCATGTAGAGTATAGAAACGAAATTACAAGATTATCTCACTTTGGCAGAGCTATTTCTAGCTAATAAATAACTATCTGAGGTTGCTCAATTGTACCATCAGGCATGATAGTATCTCGTAACTTCGCATAAATCAAATTTGTCTTCCAAAGGTTTGCATTGCTCAAGTTTGCTTTAGTTAAATTTGCCCATGTCAAGTCTGCACTAGTTAAGTTAGCCTCAGTCAAATTAGCTTCTAGTAATTTTGCTCCACATAGCTTGGCTCGTGTGAGATTTGCAAAACTTAAGTTAGCTTCAATCAGCGATGCTTCAATTAATTTGGCTTCACTTAAGTCTGCTTCTCTCAAATCTACATCACATAAAGAAGCACCCCAAAGATTACTACCTATGAATTTCACTCGCCATAAGAAAGTTCCGCACAAATTTGCTCTTGTTAAATCAGCATTAGTCAAATTGGCTTCACATAAAGATGCTTCATACAAATTAGCTTCGCGTAAGCTAGCTTGCATGAAATTTGCGCCACTTAAATTAGCACGAGTCAGAACACAGCCAGACAAATTTGCATCACGCAAATCAGCTCCAATTAAATTAATACCACTTAAATCAATTCCTTTCAGGTCGATTCCTCTCAAGTCACATCCACTGAAATCCCGACGCTGAAAATATTTATTTGTAATTTGACTTAAAATAAATTCCTGTTGTTGAGGATAATTGTTCATGGTATTCACCTCTGGGTGTAATTGATCTCAAAGGTTGAGTGTGTTAGTTACCGCAATACTTCTCGGTTAGGCATTTTTAATTCGGAATCGGGTTTTGGTAAAGGTTACTGGGTTTGGGTTAAAGGTTTTTTCTTTTCCCTTTCTTTTTACCCCTTAACCGAGAAGTATTGGTAGTTACCGTATATTGAGAGTACACCGCAAACGGAGATTAGCTCAGTAAATAATCAAAAATAAATTAAAAGAAAATCGGCAATCACTTGAAAATGCGTTTTTTCAGTGGTTTTTAAAACAAAAAATGCTGACATAAGTCAGGAAAGATTCATATAACAAGAGTCATTTGTACTTGGTCATTGGTACTAATGACAATGACTTCGATTTCACTAGGGCTTTTTATGAAAAGCCAGGGGAAAGAATTAGTTAATAGTTGGTAGCGCCAGCCAGCTAACAAGTCGATGAAGCGGACAGGCGAGATATCTTGGCGGTGATGTTGAGCTTATCTTGGTCGCTTATCGCTGCCCCTGCCCTCATCCCTACTCGATTAGCAACCGCCCCCACCTCTATGATTTCTCCTTTGGTCGGGGATGGGAGCAATTATCTGGCAAAAAAGCACCACCAAAGATGTTTTAAGTAAATCGGTAGAGCGCTTGAGCTAACTCTCGCCAGTTTGATGAATCGAAAGCGATCGCACCTGTGCTTGTGGCTGCCAAAGAAATTGTAGATAAATAGTGGCAGCGTCAAGATAGAGAATATTAACAAAAATCCCCCGATAGGTCGGGAACTAAAAGTCAGAAAATAATCTTAAACCTATTAGTTGCAATGCTAGCGTTCACTTCACGGACAAAAATCTTTCAAAGGGTTGAATGACCTTTAAACACAAGATGTATCTTCCAACTCCGGTCGATCCAAAATGGTAATATTTCCACGCTTGTAGCTAATCATTCCGGCTCGGCTGAGTTTACTTGCTACCTCCGTAGCCCCTGTGCGGCGACATCCCTAGACCATAAAAATAGTTGGATACCGGCTTGCTCTGAGTATTTGTTTAGAAAATTTATTGCTTTTTACTACTCTTACCACCATAAAATTAGGACAAAGCATTAAAGCGTTTCGTTAGGTTGCCGATAGGCATCGCTCCTGATGACACAGTCTAAAATACCGACCACCACAATCACTATACAAACTCACCTTTATTCAAAAATTGCTATTTGTGTAGGAATAGGAATGGCGCTTGCTTTTTGGGCAAATTGTGCTTTTGCTCAAATTGCCCCGGATGACACTCTACCTATTAATTCCGCCATCACGTTTCAAGGAAATACTCACCTGATTGAAGGCGGAACTAGAGTGGGTAGCAATCTCTTCCACAGCTTTAGAGAGTTTTCAGTTCCTACTGGCGACACTGCTTTCTTTAACAATGCTCCAGATATTCAGAACATCATTAGCCGAGTAACAGGTGGGTCAGTATCGAACATTGATGGATTGATTCGCAGCTTAGGTATGGCTAACCTATTTCTACTCAATCCTAATGGGATTATTTTTGGTGAAAATGCCAGCTTGAATATTGGCGGTTCGTTTGTAGCAAGTACGGCGAATGCACTGCAATTTAGGAATCTGGGATTTTTCAGTGCAACTGAAAAAAATCTTTCTTCCCCTTTGTTGAAAATCAACCCTTCAGCTTTGGTCTTTAATCAAATCAATCAAAATGCAGCAATTCAAAATAATTCAGTTGCACCAGCAGGAAAAGACCTAGCAGGTTTGAATGCATTTGGTTTGCGAGTAGCAGATGGTAAGAGTTTGCTACTTATGGGCGGTAATGTCAGCATGGATAGTGGACGATTAAATGCTTTTGGTGGGACAGTTGAGTTAGGAGGATTGGCGGAATCTGGGAATGTAAACCTTCTGTTTGATGGGAATAAATTGAGCTTGGGATTTCCTGAAAATGTGAATCGTGCTTCGGTATTCCTTAGCAATCAAGCGGGTGTATACGTAGAAGGGGGTGGTAATATTGCAATTTTTGCTCGCAATCTGGATATTTCAGAAAGTGTCCTCAAGGCTGGAATGGTTCAAGGCTTGGGATCAACGAGCAATCAAGGGGGAGATATTATACTCGATATAACTGATGCTATCAGGCTGGGAAACTTGAGCGTAATTCAAAACGTTGTCAATACTGATGCAATGGGTAATAGTGGCAACGTGATTATTAAAACTGGAACACTTAATATTAAAAATGGCAGTCAACTAATTGCTGGCACTCTAGGACAGGGCAATGCGGGCAGTATTAGCATCGACACGCGCGAGAGCATTTCCATCGATGGAGGAAGTGATGATGGTAAGTTTTCTAGCCTTATTATCAATACTGTTCTCAGTCCCATAACATCAAATAGCCAAATCCAAGGTGGAGACATCCGTATTTCTACTAAAACTCTCTCGCTGACCAATGGAGCACAGTTAGAAGCAAGCACTAGTGGGAAAGGTCAAGCGGGTAGTATATTTGTTAATTCCAGCCGCAGTGTCTTTTTGGATGGAGTGGGAAATGATGGAATTTCGACTGCAATTCGTAGTGATGTTAAAACTGGTGCAGTAGGTAATGGCGGGAAAATAGTAATTGAGACTCCAGTATTAGAATTAACCAATGGAGCTGAACTAGTTGCAGGAACTTCCGGACAGGGCAGAGCAGGTGACATAATGATTAGAGCCGATCACATTGCTTTTGATGGAGTTGGAAACAATAGTTTTGCTAGTAGCGCTGGTAGCGCGGTTAGAAGTGGTGGAGTTGGACAGGGCGGCAATATTCAGATTCAAACTGGATCGCTTTTCTTGACAAACGGAGGATTTTTAACAGCTGCTACCTTAGGTGAGGGAAATGCAGGTAGTATTATTGTGCGAGCAAATAGTGTTTATCTAGATGGAGTTGGCATTGAAGATGGCATTCCCTCCAGTCCTAGTGGTATGACAACCTTAGTATATAGTGGAGCAAAAGGGACAGGAGGAGAGATTAGAATTGAAACTGGCTCACTCTCTGTTACCAACGGTGCTCAGATAAATGCTGCTACTCAGGGCCAAGGCAATACAGGCAGAGTTACTATACACGCACGTGATCGCGTATCCTTAAGTGGGTTCACTCCGTATCCCTATTTAGGAGATGACCTGATAGTCCCTAGTGCTATCATCGTCGCAGTTGGACAGGAGGCAGTAGGGAATGCAAGCGATTTGACAATTGAAACCAACTCTTTCTCTGTTACCAATTATGCCATATTGGAAACTGCTACCTATGGACAGGGTGATGCAGGTAATATTCGCATCGATTCAGGTTCATTCTCATTACGAGATGATGCTATAGTTTCTGGCTCAACTTATGGAAAAGGAAATGCAAGTAATATTCGCATCGAGACGAATTTCTTTGAAGCACTCAGCGGTGGACAGATATCCACTATTACTTCAAGTAATGGACGCGCAGGTAAAATTACAGTGAGCGCTCTTAATCAAGTATTTATTAGTGGTATCGACTCTACTTATTATAATGATCCCATTACTAAATCTTCTAGCAGAGTAGCAAATATTGGTGGTAACAGTGGTTTATTCGTCAGTGCTTTTGGCTCAGGAATCACAGGCGACATCGAAATAAATTCACCCAAAATTATTCTAGACAATCAAGGCCGACTCAATGCTGATTCTGTTTCTGGTAATGGTGGCAATCTCAACCTCAATAGCGATTTGTTATTGTTGCGTCATGGTAGTCAAATTTCCACCAACGCTGGTACTGAGCAAAAAGGCGGTAATGGCGGTAATATCAATATCGACTCAAAATTTATTGTCGCTGTCCCCAATGAAAATAGCGACATCACTGCCAATGCATTCAACGGTTCTGGCGGCAAAATCCAAATCAATGCTACTAAAACATTTGGCATCGCACCACTTAGTCGGCAAGACCTGGAAAGATTGCGCCCGCTTGATTTAGACCCAAGTCAACTGCCAACAAATGACATCACTGCCGTTTCTCAAGAAAACCCTTCTTTAAGTGGCACAGTACAAATTAATACACCTGATGTAGACCCCAGCCGAGGCTTGGTTGAACTACTTACCAATCTCGTCGATCCGTCCACCCAAATTGCTCAAGGTTGTTCTAATAGAGGACGACGAACAGATAGTCGGTTTATCGCCACAGGACGCAGCGGTTTGCCCGAAAGCCCCCATGAACCATTACGGGGGCGGGCAGTAATCGCACCGTGGGTAACGCTTGAATCTACTTGGGAGAATAAATCTCAAGATATTTCTGCATCTACTACACCTTCTGTGAATATTGAGCAACAAATTATAGAAGCTCAAAAATGGGTGGCAGATGGCAAAGGTAATATTCACTTAATTGCCGAAGCTCCTGCAAACACACCTGTTGCTGTTTCTTCGCTATCGGCTGCCTGTGCCCAGTAGTAAATCACGTTGAAACGGGAGCAACGCGATTTGGTGAGGTCGGGCAAAAAGGTGTGATGCCTACGGCGGGCTACATCTAGGCTAAGGGTACGGTTCATGCCATTGTTAGCCCGCCCGCCGCAGAAACTTGCCAACCCATTCGCTCGCTACTGTCGGTGCTAATTGCTGCAACTCGGCGCTAAATCGCTTGTAGAAGCTTTCGTTGTTACTTTCACTACTATGCTTTTTGATTTACTTGTAACCAAATTTCTAAACTAGCAAGCAACCACAACTTTACTCCATAACGACTCCAAGTATCTCCTTGATAATTTAACCAATTACGAATTAGTAACTGGTTTAAGTCAGGAGTAATACATGCATTTCGATTTAGCAATAAATCTCTGGCTTCTTGCTGCCAATATTTCCGAAATCCTAACTGCACCGGTACCATCATGCCGCTTTTGGGACGATGAATAATTGTGTCTGGTAAAATATCTGCAATGGCTTGCTTTAAAACTGCTTTTTCTTCCACTCCAGAAAGTTTATACTCTGGAGGTATTTCCATACTTAACTCTACTAATCGTTGGTCAAACAGAGGAGAACGACCTTGCAAAAGAGCAGCTTGAGTCAAGTTACTAACTTTAGTCAGAATTTGGTCAGCACCTTTAAATTTGATATTCATTGCCATCAAACGATTCAGATAGTTAGCTTGAGAATATAAGTCTTCTGTAAAAATCCAAGGTGCTGTTTGTACTGCTGTCCAAACTTCTGGTTTTAAAAGTTGCGGTAAGTCAACAGCGCACTTTTGGAAGGATATTAAATAAGCTTGCAATGCATCTTGATTGGTGACAGAGCCATATAAACTATTAATCAGCATCGGCTGATTTTTTGGCCCACCAAAACAGGGATCGCCACCTTCACCATTCAAAACTACTTCTACGCTTTCTCTCGCCAGTTGTCCGAGTAACAGGTTGGGAACTGTCAGTGGGTCGCCAATGGGGTCATCTAAATACGCCATTGTTTCCGGCAGGCGTGACCACATATCTTTAAAAGTAATTTCTAAAATGTGGTGCTGCGTCTGACAATGGGATGCAACGAGACTGGAAAATTCTAACTCATTGGGACATTCCGCACCAAAATGAATCGAGAAGGTGTGGACTGGTGCTTTGTGGAATTTTGCTACTAAAGCAGTGATACTGCTAGAGTCCAAACCACCAGAAAGGAAAACGCCAACGGGTTCATTTGCTGGTGGTAAATATTCTTGAACAACTTGGTCTAGGAGTTCTCGTAAGCGATCGCCATGCCATGCTAAGGGTTGATCGATTGCGATAATCTGTTCTTGAAGCTGCCAATAAGCTGTAACTTTGTAGTCAGGAAATTCTAAAACGGTTCCAGGTCGGAGTTCTTGCACCTGTTCCCAAAGGGTTCGTTCGCCGGGAACAAAGGCACAACAAAGATAATCTCGCAACGCCACCAAATCTAAATCAGATGAACGATGAGGTGCTAAAGTTCTCAGTCGAGGCGCAATCCAACGAACCGAACCAGTGGTAGTGTAATAGAGAGTACGAACACCGACGCGATCGCGAACCAATCTCAACACCTGTTTGTCTCTATCCCAAACCACTAGCGCAAACATCCCCACAAGTTGGCTAAGACTTTCACTACCCCATCGTTCCCAAAGATTGGCTACCAGTTGCAGAGAACTTCCTTGAAAGCTATCCGGTTCAATTCCCAATTTTTGCAGCAACTGCACTCGGTTAGTTAACCAAACATCACCAACAACAACAAATCGTCCTCTAGAACTGATTGCTAATTTCTCTGTCGGCAATTCCGAAGTTGTGCGTGGTAAAATTACAGAAATTTTTTCATCTCGCCAAGCTATATCTTCATAACTTGCATCAACTGTTCCCCACGCTACGCGCCAGGTTGGGTTAGTTTTGATGAATTCGATTTTAGGAGATTTACGATTTTTAAACGCATCAAATAGCATGGAAAATTTTTAACGAACTCAGGCTACATCATTAAACGGAAGTTTAGGTATTTGATTGTAAACTTCTGCATTTTCTTCAAGAGCTTGACGTATATCGTATTGCGTTTGTAAATTCAACCAAAACTGAGCGCTGCTACCAAAATAGCGAGATAAACGCAACGCTGTATCTGCTGTAATACTGCGTTTTCCAGATAAAATTTCACTAATTCGTGTCTGAGCTACACCTATATCTTTGCTTAATCGATAAGGGGTAATATTTAGTGGCTCTAAAAATTCTAGTTGTAGGATTTCCCCAGGGTGAATATTTGGCAGACGGGTGTTATTCATAATTATTGACCTGCATTAGTGGTAATCTACTATTTCAACTTCCGAAGCATTATTCTCATCCGTCCAAACAAAGCAGATTCGCCATTGATCGTTAATACGAATGCTGTACTGCCCTTTCCTGTCGCCAACTAACTTTTCTAAACGATTACCAGGTGGAGAGCGCAAATCGCTAATTGACGTTGCAGCCTCAAGGATGAGCAGTTTTCGTAAAGCAGTTTTTTGGATATTGGGCGGATACTGAGAAGATGTAAAGCCGTCAAAGATAAGCTTTGTCTCTTCAGATTTAAAACTAACAATCACAATACTATCGCTTTGCGTTACTATCGTCAAGCGTTAGTATACACTTCAAGGCGAACTCGCATTAACTTAGTTTGTGTGATGCCAAGTGTGATTCCTGCCTCCTATCTCCTGCCTCCTGAATTCAAAATGCTTTCTGCCTCTTGCCTCCTGAATTCTTAAAAAGATCCAGCAATCATCCCAGCAAGTAAAATAAAACCAATCCACACATTTTGCCGAAACATTTCACCATAAGCAGAATTAGGTAAGTTTTCCTTTCTTAATCGCAGAGACTGCCAAACCCATCCGATAGTAGCAATTGCAAGGCTAATCCAGAAGGCTAAGTGCAGATGTATAACTACACCTAACCAAGACAATAACAAAATTGTGCCAGCAAAGAAAATTCCAATAGCGAGAGGGGCATAATTACCAAAAAAAAGGGCGCTAGAATTAACACCAATGCGGCGATCGTCTTCCTTGTCGCTCATGGCGTAAACTGTATCAAATCCCAATGTCCACAATACAGTTGCGCCCCAAAGCAACCAAGTTGGTTGAGAAATGCTTTGCGTTACCGCACTCCAACTAATCAAAACCCCAAAACCCCAAGCGATGGAAAGCACCAGTTGCGGTACGGGAAACACCCGCTTTGCACCTGGATAAAGCAAAATTACAGGCACTGCTGCCACGCATAACCAGAAACTCAAGGGGTTAAGATAAAAGGCCAAGACTGCTGCACACGCTAGCGAGACGATCGCAACTATAATTCCAACTTTCACAGATAAGGCGCGAGAAGCAAGGGGGCGATCGCGTGTTCTCTCTACTTCTGGATCGATATTCCGATCCCACAAATCGTTGACAACACATCCAGTCGCACTCGTGGCCAGAGTACCCAATATAATCACACCAACCAGAGGTAAAGGCGGTTTCCCTGAAGCTGCCAAAAACACAGCCCAAAGGGCAGGAATCATTAAAATTAACCGCCCTTCTGGTTTATGCCAGCGTAAAAGCTGGATAATTACAAGCCAAATTGGTGACTGGGGGCGTTCTGGCGTCGTTAACATAGAAATCAACAAATAACTTTAGAGAGATGAATTCACACTTCTTTACATCTATAGAATAACGTTATTTGTTATTTGTAAAAACATAACCCAAAGTGGCAACTTTAAATATCTTTAAATAGTCACTGCGGTTATAAATAGTAGGGTGAACATACATAGCTCCGTTACCCTCGACCAAGCTGAGTTGCGAATGCTGAGTATTTTTTAATTTACTCAATATTCAGCACTGGCTCAACGTCCTGCTACCGCTAACAGCACTCAGTCTGAGCAAGTGTGTTGTCATAAATATCAGTGCTAGCTACCCCGACGTATCACCGTTTGCCATCATTTCTTAATAAAGAGAGAAAACTAGATGCTGAATTTAGTTTCTAGCTGGGAGAGTATTCCTACTCAACCATCTAAGCAACATCGGATTATTGCTGCCATTGACCTGGGAACAAATTCTCTACACATGGTAGTAGTCAAGATTGACCCTACACTACCAGCTTTCAGCATTATTGCTAGAGAAAAGGAAACTGTGAGGCTTGGCGATCGCAATCTTACCACTGGAGAACTCAAGCCAGAGATTATTAAAAAGGCGATCGCGGCTTTAGGACGCTTCCAAGAAGTTGCCAAAACTATCAACGCTGAAACTATCATCGCTGTGGCAACTAGTGCTGTGCGGGAAGCCCCCAATGGTAAAGATTTTTTGCACAAAATAGAAGCGGAGTTGGGTTTAAGCGTTGACTTGATTTCTGGTCAAGAAGAAGCGCGGCGAATCTATCTTGGCGTGCTGTCGGGGATGGAATTTCACAACCAGCCCCACATGATTATTGATATTGGCGGTGGTTCCACAGAATTGATTTTAGGCGATAGTCACCAAGCCCGCGCTCTCACCAGTACCAAAGTTGGTGCAGTGCGACTCACTAGCGAGTTAATTACCACTGACCCCATCAGTAATACTGAGTTTAACTACCTAGAATCTTATACACGCGGTATGTTGGAACGTTCCGTGGATGAGATCCTAGCCAACCTAGAGTTTGGGGAATCTCCCCGTTTGGTGGGTACATCTGGCACAATTGAAACCCTGGCGATGATTCATGCACGAGAAAAGTCGGGTGTTATTCCTACTACTCTCAATGGCTACCAGTTTAGTCTTAAAGACTTGCAAGAGTTGGTAAACCGCTTGCGGAAACTGAGTAATTCCGAAAGGGCTGAGATTCCAGGTATGCCAGAGAAGCGCCCTGAAGTTATCCTCGCTGGCGCAGTGATATTACAGGAAGCAATGACCCTTTTGGGTAGTGAATCGGTAACAGTTTGTGAGCGTTCTCTGAGAGAAGGCGTAATCGTAGACTGGATGTTAACCCACGGTTTAATTGAAGATAAGCTACGCTACCAAAGTTCAGTTCGGGAACGGAATGTTCTCAAACTCGCGGATAAATACCACATCAACTTAGAATACAGCGATCGCGTGGCAAAATTTGCCGAGAGTTTATTTGACCAAACTCAAGGTACTCTACATCATTGGGGAACTGACGAGCGACAAATGCTGTGGGCAGCGGCAATATTACACAATTGCGGTCATTATATTAGCCATTCATCTCACCACAAGCACTCTTACTATTTAATTCGCAATGGAGAATTACTCGGTTATACAGAAACCGAAATTGAAATCATTGCCAATTTAGCGCGTTATCATCGCAAATCGCCACCCAAGAAAAAACATGAAAACTACCAGAGTTTGCTAACTAAACAACAACGACAAATTGTTAGTCAACTAAGTGCCATTTTAAGATTGGCAGTAGCATTAGATAGACGACAAATTGGTGCGATCGCTAAAGTGCAATGTGAGTATTATTCACAACTTAGGCAGGTCAACCTGCTAATTTTTCCATCTCAATCAGATGATGATTGTGCTTTAGAACTTTGGAGCTTAGATTATAAGAAAGGAGTGTTTGAAGAAGAATTTGGAGTGAAATTAGTAGCAAGTTTAGAAAAGTCTAGTATTCCTAACTTGTCTTAGAAATTAGGGTGCGTTAACACAGTGTAACGCACCTGCACATAGCTTATATTTATGCTTGCGATCGTTAAGAGGATGTCTGAGAAGTATTAAACATTTCGCTCGATCCCCCCTAGCCCCCCTTAAAAAAGGGGGAATTTATCTTAAAGTCCCCCTTTTTAAGGAGGATTTAGGGGAATCTAGAAGTCTCAAATACAACAACAAAAAGTTTTCAGACATCCTCTAATCAGCATGAGAAGTTAGTCCCAATATAAAATCTTCAAGTAAAAATCAGAAAATTTATCTAATAACTTTTTAAGAAGGTGTGATTAATAAGTAGCATTATATTATACAAAAAATTCTTAATTCAATTTGCAAGCTGTATTAACGTAAAATATATATCTAATTCTGACATCCAACTTTAGGATGAATTTATAACTGTCTCAAGAACCATGTACAAACAAAAAATAGTAATTAGAATAGAATTAACAATCTATTAAATGTAGGTTTATGTTGCTAATGGATATCTAAGCCGGGAAACTTAGATATCCTTATATAAAATCTCACTAGTTTAATAAGTAATCAAGCAGACATAATATTGAGGGCTGCAAAAGAAACTTGCGCAGATTCTTACCGATAGATATGGCGATGTCTACGACGGGCTACGCCTACGCAGTTACTGGAGACTTCAAAGTAAAATTTCGGTAGGCTCATCACCGATGCGTGGAGTCGACCATAGTTGCCATCAGAACAAAACAATAAACGCCGAAAGGAATCTTACCCTGGCTTTCTAGCTTCCCGTATGGCTAACAGTACAAGTGGATAAGCTTCTTGTGAGACCACGCGGTAAGGGTGCAAGGCCTTGCGCCCCTACGACTGTTGTTTGCGCTCTGAAGTTATTACGAAAATACCACGCACTGCGATCGCCTAATACACTTTTTGAGGGTTAATAACCTGATTTAGTATAAGTTTTAACTGTATCCATATTGCAAGCTAAAGGAACTGAAACCAATCCAGACTTATTGTATATGTGATTACACTGAATAAAGCTTGCAGCTAGTGCTTTTTAACTTAATTAGATAGATAATAAAACCAAGTATGAGCAAAAATAAAGAACTCACATTTAAGGAGCTTTAATGACTAGACCTATTAGCAGTGCTGTAAATTCATTAGTAGCAAACTTATCACGACGAAATGCACTTTTGTGGCTTGGAGGTAGTGGAATAACTACCGCCTTGATGGTGGGAACACAAAAGGAAGTGAGTGCTAAAGACAACAAAGAGTTGAAATTGGTGAACCCACCAACGTTATATAATGCACCCCAAAATGGCTATAGCCATATAGCTGTTACACCATCAAGGGCAAGAACCGTCTATATTTCTGGTCAATTTGGTTCGGATCTACAAGGGAATCTTGTCTCGGATGACTTTGAAAAGCAGTTAATACAGGCTTTTAAAAACCTCCGTTATGCCTTAGCAGCTGTTGGGGCACAACCACAAGATGTCGCAAAAACTACTGTTCTTATAGTAGACCACAACCAAAATAAATTGATCCCGTTAGGACGTGAAATTATAAATTTATGGGGGAATAAACCACCAGCAAACACTCTTATTCCCGTTCCTAGACTTGCACTTGACGGTATGTTGTTTGAAATTGATGCTTATGCGGTAATTCCAGATAACCGTAGTTGAGGGCTGGTTTCAATATAACCCTATCAATCACAGTCGGCGGAATAACAAACTTCCGCTACTGTCAATCAATAATAGTCTCTCCTATTTGAGTAGGTAATTGCCTTTAGTCAGACTACGAAACCTAAATAAAAATCCCAACAGGTTCTAATAGTTAGCTTTTGTTCACTTGGCTTTTCAAAGATTAAAGGGTAAAGGTGAAAGGTTTCTAATCCCTTTACCTTTAATCTTTCCCCAGCCCTCACAAGCACATTTTTGAGTTGACAAATTACTAGCTTACGCTTTGCAGCTTCCTAATTTCCTACTGAGAACCTTGACGCGTTTGTGTAAGATATTCTATCTCTGCATTTGATGCTTTAAAAGCTTGTCCTCACCGCTGCGGTTACTAATTTGGGAATAATAAATTTATAAATTACTAGGATTTCACAGTATGTTTAGCACTAATGTTAATATTTCTGGATATCAAATCGTTGAAGAAATCTACAATGGTTCGAGAACTATAGTTTATCGAGGGTATCGAGAAAGTGACTCATTACCTGTAGCGATCAAACTGCTGAAAAATCCATATCCATCCTTCAACGAACTGGTGCAGTTTCGCAATCAGTACACCATTGCCAAAAATCTAAACTCATCTTTAATCGTCCAAACCTACGGGCTGGAGGTGTATCAGAATACCTATGTGTTGGTGATGGAAGATTTTGGTGGCATTTCTCTAAAAGATTATTTTACTCGCGATCAAACACGAGACATTAGGTTTTTACAAGAGTTTTTTCAAATAGCGATCGCACTTTGTAATACCTTAGAGATACTCTATAGTCACCGTATCATCCATAAAGATATCAAACCGAGCAATATTTTAATTAATCCTCATTCCAAACAAGTTAAATTAATCGACTTTAGTATTGCCTCTCTATTACCAAGGGAAACGCAAACGTTAATTAGCCCCAATGTATTAGAAGGAACACTAGCTTATATTTCTCCAGAACAAACAGGGAGAATGAATCGGGGAATTGACTACCGGACTGATTTTTATTCACTTGGTGTAACTTTTTACGAATTACTTACAGGTGAGTTACCTTTTCAATCAAACGATCCAATGGAATTGGTGCATTCCCATATTGCTAAGGTAGCCTCATCAATAGATGTAATTAACTTACAAATTCCGGCGGTAATTTCAGATATCGTTAGTAAATTAATGTCAAAAAATGCTGAAGACCGCTATCAGAGTGTATTAGGATTGAAGTATGATTTAGAAAATTGTTTAGCTCAACTGAAAACAACTGGCAAAATTGCAAGTTTCCCAATTGCCCAAAGAGATGTGTGCGACAGATTTATTATCCCTGATAAACTCTATGGACGAGAAGCAGAAGTAGAAACTTTGCTAGAAGCATTTGAAAATGTCAGCCTGGGAGCAACAGAAATAACTCTAGTAGCTGGGTTTTCAGGCATTGGTAAAACTGCCGTTGTTAACGAAGTACATAAACCTATTGTTCGTCAACACGGTTATTTTATCAAAGGCAAATTTGACCAATTTAATCGGAATATTCCTTTTTCTGCATTTGTCCAAGCTTTCCGTAACTTCATGGAGCAATTACTAGCAGAAAGTGATGTCCAAATACGAAAATGGCAAAATCAAATTATTCAAGCATTAGGTGAAGACGGACAAGTAATTATTGAAGTCATTCCCGAATTAGAAAAAATTGTTGGTAAACAACCACCTGCACCAGAATTATCAGGTAACGCAGCACAAAACCGATTTAATTTATTATTTCAGAAATTTCTCCAAGTATTTACAACTAAAGAACATCCTTTAGTCATATTCTTAGATGACTTGCAGTGGGTAGATTCGGCTTCATTGAAACTCATGCAATTATTAATGAATGAAGCTAATCAGGGATATTTATTGTTAATTGGTGCGTATAGGGACAATGAAGTATTCCCAGCACATCCATTGATGGTACTGTTGGATGAAATTCGCAAAACAGGTGTAAAGGTAAATAGTGTTAACCTGAAACCACTCAACCAATTACAATTGAACCAACTTGTAGCCGATACGTTAAATTGTGCAGAAAATGTGGCATTATCTCTTTCACAATTGATTTATCGTAAAGCTCAAGGAAATCCATTTTTTGCAACTCAAATCCTGAAATCATTACATCAAGATCGACTAATTCAATTCAATTTTGCCGAAGGGTGTTGGCAATGTGATATTTCTCAAATAAATCAGCAAACTTTAGCAGACAATGTTGTTGATTTTATGGTTTTTCAATTACGAAGATTACCAGAATCAACTCAACAACAATTGAAGCTAGCCGCTTGTATTGGTAATCAGTTCGATTTAAAAACATTAGCGATTGTTTCTAAACAATCTGAGGTAGAAACCGCAGATTGTTTATGGAAGGCTTTGCAAGAAGGGTTGATTTTACCGCAAAGTGAGGTTTATAAGTTTTTTGTTGATTCCGAAAATCAAGCAACTACTCAAGAACATTCTGAGATGGTTGTATATAAATTTTTACACGATCGCGTCCAGCAAGCTGCCTATTCACTCATTCCAGATGCACAAAAACAGTTAACACACTTGCAAATTGGGCAATTGTTGTTGCAGAATACACCTAAAGAGCAGCAATCAGGAATTTTTGCGATCGTTAACCAATTAAATTACGGACTGGAATTATTAAAGGAAGCTGACGAACGAGAACATTTATCCCGGTTAAATCTGATAGCTGGTTGTAAAGCCAAAAACTCGACTGCTTATGCGACAGCAGTTGAGTATTTAAAAGTGGCAATTCTTCTATTACCGATAAATGCTTGGCAAAGTAGCTACGATTTGGCCCTTGCGGTTTACGAATCTGCGGCTGAGGCAGAATATCTCAATACAAACTTTGAGGCATCAAAATCATTAGTAGAGATTATCCTCAAAAACGCTAAATCTCCATTGGAAAAAGTTCGTACTTATGAGATTCAAATCCAATCTTATACGGCGCAAAATAAATTCATTGAAGCAATAGCCACAGGTAGAGAAGCACTGCAATTACTAGATTTGACGTTACCTGAAGAGGGTAACACTCAAATGATTTTTGATGAACACGACAATTTACAACAAATGTTGGTTCATCAATCGATTGCAGCATTGGCAGATATACCAGAAATCATTGATCCCCAAAAATTAGTTGCCCTCCGCATATTATCGGGTTTGTTTGCTCCAGTTTATATAGCCAAACCGATGTTATTGCCGCTCAAAATTTTTACAATGATCAAAATTTGTATCAAGTATGGCAACTCACCACAGGCAGCTGTTGCTTATAGTCTCTATGGATTATTTTTGTGCAGTATTGGTGCAATTGAAGATGGGTATCAGTTTGGTAAACTGGCAGTACAACTTTTAGAGAAGTTTCAAACTAAAGAGCTTAAAAGTAGGGTTTATTTAACATTTAGTCTATTTATTAAACATTGGAAAGATTCAATTAAATCCACATTGAATCTTTTTTTGGAGGGATTGCAGAGTGGATTAGAAACCGGAAATTTAGAATATGTAGGCTATTGTGCCAATTGTTATTGTCAATTTCTCTTTTGGAGTGGAGAAAACCTAGAAAATGCGGTGCTGGAAGCAGATAAATATTGCGATCTAATGCAGCAAATAAAACAAGAAGTATCTTTGGTTTGGGGAAATATCTGGCGGCAGACGGTGCTAAATTTACAAGGAGAAGCGGCTAATCCCTGTTGTTTAATTGGTAAGCATTTTCACGAAGTTGAAATGTTACCGACTCTAATTGAAACTAACAATATCAATGGTATTTGTTATGTCTATCTAGCAAAAACGCTACTGGCTTATCTTTTTGGTGAATACGAATCTGCTTGGGAATATTCCCAAAAATTTGAGCAGTATGAGCAGGGAGCAGCAGGCTTATTAATTGTTCCTTTGCGGAATTTCTATCAATCTTTAAGTTTGTTAGCTCTTTGTTCTCAGGTAAATGAAGCACAGCAAGAGGTTTATCTCCAGAAAGTAGCCGAAAACCAGTCAAAAATGCAAGAATGGGCGACTCATGCACCCGTAAATTATCAGCACAAGTACAATTTAATTTTAGCTGAACAAGCTCGTGTAACTGGCGATCGCTTACAAGCCGCAGATTATTATGAAATAGCGATCCAAGAAGCGATCGCCAATGGTTATGTTCAGGAAGCAGCGATCGCTAACGAACTTGCTGCCAAATTTTACCTAGAATGGGGTAAAGAAAAAGCCGCAGAAGGATATTTGCAACAAGCATATTACAGTTATGCCCGTTGGGGAGCAAAAGCCAAAACTGATGACTTGGAAAAAAGCTATCCCAAATTACTCAAACCTATTTTGCAACAGCAAGAATTTAACTTAAATCCCTTAGAAACCATAGCCAGCATTGCTCGTACATCTACTTCTTACACTACCAGCAGCACTAATATTTCTGATGCTCTAGATTTAACCTGCATTCTCAAAGCAGCTCAAACTATCTCCAGTTGTATCGAATTAGACGCACTTATCAGCAGTCTCACTCGCATTATCTTAGAAAATTCTGGTGCGAAAACATCTGTATTAATTCTTCCTCAAGAGGATACTTGGCAAGTGCGGGCAATTACTTTTATCGATCAACAGTCAAATTCCCAGACTGATGTCAAAACCATTCTTGATTCACAACTAATAGATGCTTGCCAATATATTCCGAAAAAACTAATAAATTACGTTAAAAATACTCAAGAAACTGTCATCATAGACAATTCTGAAACGAGTATTCCTGGTGTAATTGGAGAATATATGCTCCGACATCAACCTCAAAGCGTATTATGTACACCCATTATTAACCAAGGTCATTTGGTGGGGATTCTCTACCTAGAAAATCAATTGAATCAAGGAGTATTTACTAGTAACCGCTTACAGGTGATTAACCTACTTTCCTCCCAAGCAGCAATTGCTTTAGAAAACGCTCGGCTTTATCAGCAAGCTGGGCAAGCTTTACAAGATTTGCAACAAGCTCAATTACAAATCGTCCAAAGTGAAAAGATGTCTGCATTGGGGAACTTAGTTGCTGGCGTCGCTCATGAAATGAATAATCCTCTTGGTTTTATTGCTGCCAGTCTCCAACAAGCTAAACCAACATTTATTGATGTTATCGAACACTTGAAATTATATGAACAAAAGTTTCCTACTCCCGGAGATGAAATTTTAATTCATGCTGAAGAAATCGATTTGGAATATACCTTAGAAGATTTGGTCAAGATGATTGATTCGATGACAATGGCGTGTGACAGGCTCAAGAACATTAGCACCAGTCTGCGTACTTTCTCCCGTGCTGATAGAGATTACAAAGTACCGTTTAACATTCATGAAGGCATTGATAGTACGATTTTAATTCTCAAACATCGCCTGAAAGCCAACGAAGAACGTCCAGCTATTGAAGTAATCAATGAGTACGGAAATTTACCACAAATTGAATGCTTCCCTGGTCAATTAAATCAAGTATTTATGAATATCTTAGCAAATGCAATTGATGCCTTGGATGAATCAAATACAGGTCAGAGTTTTGGAGAAATTCAAGCCAATCCCAATCGAATTAAAATTACTACCTCTCTAATAAATAAACAAATTAAAGTGAGCATTGCTGATAATGGTCAAGGCATGAGTGAATCAGTCAAACAAAAAGTATTTGACCACTTATTTACTACGAAAGGTGTTGGTAAAGGAACGGGATTAGGATTAGCGATCGCTCAGTCTATTGTTGTAGAAAAACATGGCGGTTCACTGGTTGTGAATTCTACCTTGGGCGTTGGAACAGAATTTGTAATTACCTTACCGATTCTGGCTCAAACTCAAAATTAACTTGGAACCACCACCGGCCAATAGCAAAAGTTATACTAATTTAAAAAAAGAATACGACAAGTAGACCATTTGTAAAGACGCGATTTATCGCGTCTTTAAAGACCAATTATCTACACCACTAATCGTTAACTAAACCTATTGAGAGTTAAAGTTTATTTTGAAATGGCAAATATTTTTTAACCTCTCCATTTTTTGCAAAATTGAAATACTCATTAGAAATCTGGATTAATACATTTAAGATGCTCACAGCCAAAACCTTGAGTCATCATTGCAGATAGCTGTGGAAAAACTTGTTCGTCAAAGTTGAGTTCTCGCATGATTTGGTCAGAAGCTTGTCCCTGCGCTATCCGCTTTGCCATTTCCTGAAACTCTACCCAAGTTAAATTACTCTCAACAAATGCTTTAGCAAGGATAATTACCAGTTCTTCATAATCATTGTCTTCCAATTTTGTCATCATTCGGTGTTCAATGTGAAGTGAATCATCGAAACAGTAATACCAGGATTTCGGTTGCTGTCTAAGTACTCTTCGGAAAAAATCCTGCTGTTTCGAGCGACTAACAGCACGATCTGCCTCACTACATACCATTAAAATTGGGGCAGAAACACTGCCTTGAGCCTTGTCTAAAACCTGATATCCCAATTCTAGAAATATCCGTAAGGCCTTGAAACGAAAACCTTTATAACCAAAATTCCCAGGTGCATCTTTGTTGAACCATTCAAAGTAAATTGGCAGAATTTTGATGAGTTGATCGAATAGTAAATAGCGGCTACCTAAAAAAGGCGTAAACAATAAAGTGCGGTCAATCTCTTCAGGATGCTCTAAAGCTAACCAAGCAGCTAAAGTTCCACCTGTTGATAATCCACCAATCACAACTTGTTGACCTAACGTTTTTGCAATCTGCAACCATTTGATGACAAATTGCTGATAAATCTCAATATCTGTTGGCAGCGGTGGAGGATTTTGAGACTTCCAGTCACCTGAGCGTCCATGACCAGGTTGTAAAGGAATCAGAACGTTATATCCCTTGTTAAAGAAGGCTTTACCAAGCGGCTCGAACTGGTAAGGGCCTGCTGTAAAACCATGCAAAAACAAAAAAACTTTTGACGTGAAGTCAGGATGAATCAAAAATTTAGAACGGCAGGCTTCATTTTTAAGACCTAGTGTGGACTCTAATTGGTGAACTTGCTCTAGAATTTCTACTGTATTTTGAATGCCAACTTTCATTTATGTAATTATTATATTTATATACATCTAGTAATCCTACTTGAACCCTGTTCAGGATACTGAAAAGTAAATCTTTGTCTAGCAAGCTTTTAAGCAGCTTAGTTATTCAAAAATTAAATAGGAGTCCTAGATATATGTTACTTTATGAATTAAGTAGTTACTCCGAGTCTAGCAGAGGACATATTGTTGAGTTGCCCTGTAAGAAGTGAAAAACCTTTTTAAAGTCGGATGTGTATTCACTCCAAACTAATTTTCCACAACCCGTCTAGCGGATTGGACAGTTGGAATTGACTATCATTGCTACCGAGCCAATTATTGTCATACACCAACCCCACACTGAATATTCTATTTAGAGGATATTGTCCTAGTTTTCCAAAACCTTCAATATTCTTTGAGTCAGCGATCGCTTGCTGGTTCAGCTGTATAGTTGTTTGGTTGCCGTCATCAAAGTAAATTGTGGCTCGTTTGTTGTGAAAGCGCACCTGAACTTTGTAGACCCCACCAGTTGCATAATAATAAGCTGTAGCAGGCAGCTTTTGACCGTCAATATTTTGTCCTTTAAGCTCAACTGCCATAGCAGGACTGCATAACAACAACAGGATTGGCAAGACTGACCCTAAAACTTTCATTGGTAGTAACAAACACTTTCACTCAACTATTTTCTACTTTAAAACATAAGTAAGTTTCACAGCCAATGCCAGAAAATTGTCTTTTCATACTCTTGTAGAGAGACGCGATATCTCGCGTCTCTAACCTTACTCCCTACTCATGAAATAAATCCAAGTCTGTGACAGCACCAACACTACTAGAGGAAACTAACTTGGCATATTTTGCTAAGATGCCTTTTGTATAACGGGGTGGACGGGGTTGCCATTTGGCGCGGCGACGGGCTAATTCTGCATCAGAAATGTTGATTTGTAACAAGCGAGAATTAGCATCGATAGTGATGCTATCACCTTCTTCGACCAGAGCGATCGCACCACCAACGGCGGCTTCAGGAGCAACGTGTCCGACTACCATCCCGTAAGTACCGCCTGAAAAGCGTCCATCAGTAATTAACCCGACTGCATCGCCTAAACCCGCACCAATAAGTGCTGAGGTGGGTGCTAGCATTTCCCGCATCCCAGGGCCACCTTTTGGCCCTTCGTAGCGGACGATAATTACATCACCGGCTTTAATCTTACCTGCAAGGATGGCATCTAAGCATTCTTCTTCAGAATCAAATACCCGTGCAGAACCGGTAATGCCAGGATTTTTTACCCCAGTAATTTTGGCGACTGCTCCCTCTGTAGCAAGATTCCCTTTCAAGATAGCTAAGTGACCTTGGGCATACATTGGGTTATTCCAAGGACGAATCACATCTTGATTCGTGGGTGGTTCATCGGGGACATCTGCTAAAATTTCGGCAATGGTTTTACCTGTGATGGTGATACAGTCAGCGTGAAGTAATCCATGTATCAATAGCATTTTCATCACTTGGGGAATACCACCAGCTTGATGTAAGTCTGTGGCGACATATCTACCACTGGGTTTTAAATCGCATAAAACCGGGACACGACCGCGAATAGTTTCAAAATCATCTAGATTAAGTTCTACACCAGCTGCACGAGCGATCGCTAGAAAATGTAACACGGCGTTAGTTGAACCACCCACAGCCATAATTACAGAAATAGCATTTTCTATAGATTTGCGCGTGATAATGTGCCGGGGTAACAGTTGATTGCGAATTGCTTCTACTAATACCTTGGCTGATTCTTCAGTGCTATCGGCTTTTTCGTCATCTTCCGCCGCCATTGTGGAAGAATAGGGTAAACTCATACCCATCGCTTCAAAGGCCGAGGACATAGTATTGGCTGTGAACATCCCACCGCAAGAACCAGCACCAGGACAAGCGTGGCGTTCTACTTCCATCAGTTCGGTGTCGTCAATTTTGCCAGCACTGTATTCACCCACAGCCTCAAAGGAACTCACAACAGTCAAGTCACGGCTGTTGTAGTGTCCGGGTTTAATTGTCCCACCGTAAACAAAGATAGCCGGAATATTCATTCGTGCCATTGCAATCATTGCCCCTGGCATATTTTTATCACAGCCACCGATGGCAATCACGCCATCCATACTTTGACCATTACAGGCGGTTTCAATGGAGTCAGCAATCACTTCTCGTGACACTAGGGAATATTTCATTCCCTCAGTTCCCATCGAAATCCCATCACTAATAGTAATTGTGCCGAACATTTGCGGCATTGCCCCGGCTAGTTTAATTCCAGCTTCAGCTCTGAGTGCTAGTTGATTAATTCCCATATTACAGGGAGTAATGGTGCTGTAGGCATTAGCCACACCGACAATTGCTTTCTTAAAGTCTTCATCCTGAAAACCTACTGCACGCAGCATAGCCCGATTTGGCGATCGCTGTACCCCTTGTGTGACAACTTTACTTCTGAAATTCTCTGACGTTGTTTTTTCACTCATGGCTCTGGCCTCAATCAAATCTCTGTACGAGTATGATATGTAGCCTTTTTTGAGATGTCCAATATATATTTGTTTATAATTGAGACTTATACAGTATCAAAAAGATGGGACTAAGAAATCAGTGCTACTTTATTGCTGTAGCCGAGGAATTAGCCATAAATCGAATGGCTCTCTGCGTTCATATTACTCACCCACAGAAATTATCAACCCTCAACTCGCGCCACACATCAGACGGTTGCCAGCCAGAGTTACCAACAGAGCGCAAAGGGCGATAGTGTTCCCAGATGTAGTCCGATTCGGATGCTTCGATGTACACAGGTAGATTTGGTTCAACCACCGATTCAGGAATATCTTGACTCTCAGGCATCTCAATCGGTTCTGTCGATGGTGGAGTTACTTCTGTTGTCTTGCGAATTGGGTTAGCAGTTTTTTTAATGAGTCGTTGCATATTCATAGTCATCATTTGGCTTTCCATAAGGTAGGATATCCCAGAATACATTAAGTTATTAGACGATCCGAAATATTTTGTTGGAAAGTTTGGCCTTGCATAAATGCGGCATAACTTAGCTAAATACAGGTATTTATCTATACTTCAAATATCAAAGTAACAATAGAATTGAACGTTTAAGCATATCTGCTGGTTTGGAATAGCATAATGTTTTTCGATAGCGAAGCGGTAGCGACGGTAGCGACGGTAGCGACGGTAGGCGTGCAAGATAATCACGTAAACGTGTATTTTCACCTTATACTCTGGTCATAGATGTTTTACTGACGATATGATCTTCTGGGTTAATAAAACTGGAGTAAACTGTCCATCCGCCAGTCACATAAAAATAGCATTGCCTAACTGCAAACAATGTCCCATAAAGGTTTAAATCTTTCAGCACTATGGTCTCCTAAAAGCCAAGCTAAAATTCCAAAAACTTTCCCCTCATCAAGAGGGATTTAGCAACAAAATTAACTGGCAATTTTATCAAGAAAAACATGAATAACATTAAATCTTCTAACCAAGTAAAACGCAAATTTTTCAATCATATTGCTGCCAAAACGCTATTATTTACAATAACACTATTATTTACAATAGTTTTATTAAATCATAGCACTACTGGAGTAACTGTTGTACCTCAAGCCCTGCATTCTGATATCAAGGTTCGCAATATTATTAATACATTATCAGTCTCTCCTTCTGTGCGTATTGTAAAAGATCCACGAAACAATACTCTCTATTACCTCAAACGAAATGGTGAGATTTATCAAGTGAATTTAGCCTCCTCTACTAGAACCCCTGTGTACAACTCTAGTAATCATAATTTAAGTGAAACTCAAGGTATGGCCATCGGTCCTAACGGCACAATTTATTTAGTTGGCAATGCAGACCTTGTGAATAACCAAACTCAAGCAATTATTGTTAAAGGTGTAATTAATTCGAGTACAAGACAGCGTATCTGGTCTATCTTAGCTAAGAGTGAAGCCTATCCCAAAAGCAAAACAGCTTATGACCATCGATTCAACGGCGTAGTTGTTAGCCTGGACGGTAACTTTATCTATGTGAATAGCGGTTCTCGTACCGATCATGGTGAGGTTCAGTCTGTTGATGGCCTATATCCCAATACCCGCGAAGTCGGATTAACCGCCTGTATACTCCGTCTTCCTAGTAATGGTAACAATCTCTTTCTGGCAAACAATCGAGCAACTTTAAAGACAGCTGGCTATATTTTTGCAGAAGGAATACGTAATACTTTCGATATGGCTTTTGCACCCAATGGGGATTTATTTGGCACAGAAAATGGACCAGATCGCGATATGTCAGAAGAATTAAATTGGCTACGTTTAGGTGGGAATTACGGTTTTCCTTGGCGTATTGGTGGAACAGATAATCCACAACAATTTCCCAATTATAATCCTGCCACTGACCGATTGTTAAGCCCTCAATTTAACGCTATCCAAAAGGGCTACTATCGCAACGATCCAACCTTTCCTATTCGGCCTACTGAAAATTTGATTGAACCAATTCCTAATCTTGGCCCGGACGCAGACAATTACCGCGATCCTGTAGATGGAAAAATAAAAGATGCTAGTGTTCTTGGGCAACCTTTTAGCACTTTTACAACACACCGTTCTCCTTTAGGCTTAGTTTTTGATACACAAGGAGTAATGAGTCCAGAATTCAAGAGAGATGGATTTATGTTGAGTTGGACAGCAGGCGATCCGACTGGCGAAACACTAATAGGCCCTTTTAAAGATGCCAGCCAAGACCTACTGCATTTAAAGTTAACTAAAGTAGGAAATACCAACTATAAACTTAATGCTACGCGCCTTGTCACAGGTTTTAGTAATCCCATTGATGCTGAGATTATTAGCAATAAGATTTATGTTCTGGAATATGGTGGAAATCAAGGGATTTGGGAAGTCTCTATGCCTACCAAATAAAGTAAATTGGGTATTTCTGCATTACTTAATCGAAATTAGGCACCCAAGCTATCCCGATTGAAACAAGCTCGTACTCCTGACGCTTGTTTGCACCCCTCGTCCTGGCATAAGAAACGTTTTTTCACAGCTTTATATAAATCTCTGCGTCTCATTGACTTGTCAGGTAATTTCACCAACCGTCACGATGAAAAATGTCGTGGGCTTTAATGGTATTGGCATTCTTAGAGAATTGCATTACGCAAAAAAAGCGATAATGCTATAGTAGTATAGGGAATTCAGCAAGATTTCCCTAAATTTACAGCATTTGAATGTAGAATATATACTCAAATGTCTGAATAAATAGTTGGAGAGGTGTCCGAGCGGTTCATGGTGACGCACTCGAAATGCGTTTTGGGGAAACCCAACGGGGGTTCGAATCCCCCCCTCTCCGTTCAAAAGATTACTGGAAATTTACTACAATGTGGCAGAAATTTGCCTAGTTTTAGCAAAGGTCTTGAGCAATTTGTCTGTTTAGGGATTTCCAGTTAAAAAAATATCTCATAGTAGGGGCGCAAGGCCTTGCGCCCCTACAAATTTAGAAAGAATTTGGGATAATTTATTTTTTGCAAGTCCTTTATTTACAAGTTATATCATGTCTGGCTAATTAGTTATAATTCCCAAATCTATGCAGAAAGCCCAAAAATCTTGCTCCTCTGTCCCTCTAAGGTTTTAATGAGCTGTCTTTAACCGGACATGATATTAGATAGGATTATCGTTCAATATTTACGTAGTCAAATATTTGGCAAAAACACTACAATATACACCGCTAACGCGGATTTTTGGGATAAACTAATGCCATCGTGTGAGGAGTGAACGATGGTAGATCGCAGATTGGGGCGAGTATTCTCATTTAGTCTGATCAGCATTTGTTTATATCTGGGTATTAGTATAGGAGTCATTATCCGGCTTGGTCAATCACAGCGATTAAACGCTGCTACTATGCCTACTGAGCCTGTGCAATTTCCATTAGCTATTCCTGAACTTACGCCATCAAAAACACAACAACAAACCTTTCCAGATACTATTACCATCAAAGCCGTTGGAGATATTATTCCCGGCACTAATTTCCCTAACTATCGATTACCCCGCTTTCGAGATCAATTATTACCAAAGTCAGTGAGAACTCACTTGCAAGGATCTGATATCTTGTTTGGTAATTTTGAAAGTAGTCTAACTAATTATCCCTATACTGCCAAAGATATTAGTCGAGGACAAGTCTTTGCCTTTCGCTCTCCACCTGCATACGCCCAGCTTTTTGCTGAGGCTGGTTTTAATGTATTCAATATGGCAAATAACCATGCTATGGACTTTGGCCCGGTAGGGTTCAAAGATACAATGAAAAATCTTCAGGCTGTGGGCATTGCAACATTAGGTCATAAAAATCAAATTCTTTATTTGGAAGCTAACAATATTCCTGTGGCAATGATCGGATTTTCTCCTTATGAAATGTATAATTCGATCCATAATTTAGGAGCAGCTAAAGCACTCGTGGCAAAAGCCAAAAATAAAGCCAATATTGTAGTAGTATCGATGCACGCTGGAGCGGAAGGAACGGGGGCACTACACGTTAAGAATCAAACAGAGTTTTTTTATGGAGAAAATCGAGGTAATGCGATCGCGTTTGCTCGAAACATGATTGATGCAGGAGCAGACTTAGTACTAGGACATGGCCCTCACGTTCCGAGAGCGATGGAAATTTATCAGGGAAAAATCATTGCCTATTCTTTAGGAAACTTTTTGGGATATCGGACTTTATCTACAAATGCCCAAACAGGTGACTCAATGATTTTAGAAGTCAAACTCAACTCAGCAGGAAATTTGGTGTCAAGTAAAATTATTCCCGTTCGGATGGATCGGCAGGGAATCCCTCATATTGATCGGAGTTTTCAAACTGTAAGACTTATGCGTTATTTGAATAATCAAGCTTTTCCCAAGAATCCGGTGAAGATTAATAAGAAGGGGGAAGTTGTTGTACAGAAGAAGCTTAATCCTTCCTAAAATAATTCGTAATTAGTTAATAGGAGTCAGCGCAATACTGCTCGCTTAAAGGGAAAAGGGTAAGGGGAAAAGGATTGGAAGGCTCGATATATAAGGTTTTTTCCCTTTAACCTTTTCCCTTTCCCCCAAAACCCGACAAGTATTGGGAGCCAGGGTAGTTGTGGACTTACCACACTGCTTTACTAGAATCCAAAATTGACTAGTTATTGCCATCTTGCGGTTTTTCCTCAAACTTCTGAATATTCTGGGGTTGGCTATTAGTCGGTGAATTTTGCTTTTCTAGTGTTGGTACTACCACAGCAGAAGGATCTGATTGTTTGGATTCTGTTGGTGGTGCTGGTGGTATAAATAGAGGTTTTGATGGAATTACGGGTTGAGGGGAAGCAGGATTTTGACTAGAAGTGGGTAAGTTATTTTGTGGGAATGGCAACGGTGCAGGAGCAGGGGAAGCTTTTCGAGATGAGCGGATTGCCCGTAGTTTCTCCACTAAGGAGGGTGTGGGAGAAACGCTAGGTGAAGGTGTGGATTGTTCGGAATCACCGCGTTGCGATTCTCTTGTAGGGTTGCTGGTAGATTCTTCTTGGGAAGAACGACGATTGCGGCGACGCTGCTTGGAATTAGAGACGGGTGCTTTTTCGCTTCTTGAAGTGGTGTTAGTCTCTTCACCTCTGGGTGAAGATGTACTATCAAAATTAGGTGCTTTCGCACCTGATTCTTGAGTTGGCTTTTCAACAAGTGGTTTGGCAGTCGGCTGCTGCTGAAATTTGGGTAATATACTGGCGATCCCAAAACCTGCTGTCGCAGCAACTAGGGCTACACCCATACCAATAAATACTTTAGATGACCCCAGGTTTTTAGCCAGTACAGTTTCCTTAGCGATGCCTGGGTTGGGCTGCGCCAGCACAGATGGTCTATGAATAGAATTTTGGGCACTTTTCCCAATTAAAGTTACTGCTTGCTGGGCAGATAAATTGACAGTTGGCACCGCGTAAGTGGGTAAAACTTGCGGTGTTCCATTCACCTGATTTCCAGGTAGCAATTGTAGCCATTCAGCGACTGTCGCTGGCCGAAAACGAGATTCTACCGCCATACCGCGCATTACTGCTTGGTTGACAGCAGCACTCAAATGTGGTTGCAGTTCGCGGGGGGAAGGCATTTGTTCGCGATCGCGCAATAATGCTGGCATGGGAACTTGGGCTGTCAACAGTGCATACAAGGTTGCCGCTAAACCATAAACATCCGTGGCGGGTGTGCGCGCCGCTTGCGTCATATACTGCTCAATGGGAGAATAACCCTCAGAAACCAAACCTGTGTGGGTCTGCCTGACACCGCCATTAAATTCCCTGGCAATGCCAAAATCAATTAGTATTACTTCCTGTGTTCCTTGACGAAGAATAATATTATCTGGTTTGACATCGCGGTGTAACAAACCGTTGTTGTGTACTACCTGCAACGCTGCCCCAATTTGCCGGATGTAATGAATTGCTGTGGCTTCTGGCAGAGTTATCCCTGGTAAAACAAATGCGTCTCCCAAGGTTTCGCCAGGAATGTATTCCATCACCATGTAAGGCAGTCCAGCTTCTACAAAAAAGTCACTAACTCGGACTATATTTGGGTGAATACACGTAGCTAATCGTCTGGCTTCATCTTGGAATTGGCGCTCGAATTTGGCAAAATCAGGATGTTGTCGCAGCCGTTCGTTGATGGTTTTCATCACCACCTCCTGACCCAAGTAGTGATGCGTAGCTTTAAAGGTAATGCCAAAGCCACCCCGCCCTATTTCTTGAATAAGGGTATATTTTCCATCCTGCAAAATTGTGCCTGCTAACATAAAGAGTCCTGAGTCCTGAGTGAGCAGATAAGTAGCGAGTCCTGAGTCTTGAGGGATTTCCCAAAAATTTTCCCATATTTTTATCGGGCAGGATTCTTGCCTGTCTATTTTATGGGATGATTTAGTTGTTGGAATTCCTGAAGTGAGAAAGACCTCCTCATGAGCACAACAGTTTTATCTTTCTCAGATGATAACGCGGGACTGCGGCTAGCCTAAACCGGAAGATCGGCTAAAGTGATTTTTGGGATTTGATAAAAGTCATTTTCAGAAAAGCTATTAAAACCCAAATTCATCAATTGAATATCTTCAAGCTAAAGCTTACCCACTTTAGGTTTGCGACAATTTGTCTTGGTATCGCCTGTAAGTTCTCTGTGCTGGTTCTAAGCTGAACGCTAGAGAGTTCAAGCTTCACATCCTCGATGACATTAATTTGGCACTACGGCAAATAAAAAGTCACTGTACAGCGGGGGAGCAGAGGAGAAGTTGCAGTAAGTTTTTCCCCTCTGCCTCTTCCAATGCGTCATTCCCAATTTAGGGAAAGCTACCCTGCATAAGGATTACCGATTCTGTCTACAGAAACGTTGGAGGAAAATGGCAAACGACCTGGATTTAAGCGTGGTTCGGCTGCATAGCCCACAGGAACTAAAACAGCGATCGCTAAATCTGGATTATCTCCTGCACCAATCACTTCTTTTACCTTGTCTTCAAGCCAACCATTCATAAAACAGGTAGATAAACCTAGACTTTCAGCTGCTAACACCAAATGGGTAGCAGCGATAATCGCATCTTTGATCGCATACTCCCGTTGCTTATCTCCCAGTGTCTCTTGAAATTGCGGAATAGCAGTTTTAAAATAATTAGCTGTGCTTTCATTCCATGCCCCAGTTGCAAGAGCCTGTTCAATTATCGGGTTCAAGTTTTTTTCAGATGCACTCGCATCAGCAGCAAAAACAAAAGTAACTGGTGCTTGGACAATTTGCTGTTGATTCCAAGCTGCTGCTGATAAGGCTGCCTTTTGCACCTCATCTTGCACGAGAATAATTTGCCAGTCCTGAATATTGAAACTGCTGGGCGCAGCCACGCTTAACTCTACCAGTTGCTTGAGTAGTTCTGGGGCGATGGGGTCTGTTTTAAAAGTTTTGATAGAACGACGTTGAGCGATCGCACTGGGTACATCTAAAGGTTGGGTTTGGATGATGGAACTCATGAAATTCTCCTAATAGTTGGATTATGACCAAATAATTCGTAAATTGTGATTAGAATATAAGCGAATTTATTTATCCATGAAACAAAAACAAAAATTATTTCTTGTTTCCGAACAAATAACTTGCCTACAATACCGCAAGGGACAATTACAAGTTACGAATTATGCATTAGCTACTGGCTCATTAGCAGGCGACCAAAATGGATAATCTGTATATCCTTCTTCACCGCCACCGTAAAAGCTTGCTTGATTTGGTTCATTTAGTGGTGCATTCAAAGCCAAGCGTCGGGGTAAATCGGGATTTGATATAAATAATGTGCCAAAGGCAACTAAATCTGCTGCTTTGTTTGCCAGTACAGCATTGCCTTTTTCACGAGTATAGCCACCATTGACGATGAGAGTACCTGTAAAGCGATCGCGTATATGACTAGTGGGTACTATTATCCCGCCATGTCTAATATCTGCTTCTGTTGCCTCATAAATATGCAGATATGCCAAATTAAACTGATTTAACGCTTGAGTCGCATAACCGAATGTCTCCAGGGGATTGGAGTCACGCATATCGTTAAAAGTCCCGCTAGGAGAAAAACGCACCCCAACTCGGTTAGAATCCCACACACTAGTTACCGCCTCTGTTACCTCCAATAGGAATCGGGCGCGATTTTCAATGTCACCTCCATATTTATCTGTGCGTTGATTCGTGCCATCCCGGAGAAACTGATCTATTAAATAACCATTAGCTGCGTGAATTTCCACGCCATCAAACCCAGCCGCTAAGGCATTTGCCGCTCCCTGACGGTACTGTTCAACTATCTGAGGTATTTCTGAAGTTTCTAAAGCACGGGGAGTAACAAAGGGTTTTGACCCCTCATAAGTTGCAGCATCACCTTTAGGAGTAATGGCAGAAGGTGCTACAGGTAAAACTCCATTCGGTTGTAAATCAGGGTGAGAAATCCTGCCTACGTGCCATAGTTGCAGAAAAATTCTGCCTCCGTGCTGATGTACGGCATCGGTTACTAACCTCCATCCTTCCACCTGTTCTGATGAATGAATTCCTGGTGTCGCGGGATAGCCTTGTCCTTCAGGAGTTACTTGTGTTGCTTCAGAAATAATCAGCCCGGCGGAAGCACGTTGGACGTAGTAAGTAGCATTCAGTTGGTGTGGCACGTTTCCCTCACCTGCCCGGTTTCGGGTTAAGGGTGCCATCACTATCCGGTTAGGTAGTTCTAGATTTCCTAACTGGTAAGGAGAGAATAAGTTGATATCAGTACTCATTGGTTGTGTCTCCAAATTATTTTAGTCATTTGTCATTTGTCATTTGTCATTTGCCTCGTTCCCAGTCGGAGACTGGGAATGCTCGTCGTTGAGGCTCCGCCTCCTGAACTCGCGGCAGAGACGCAATTGAAGTGCATTTCCAGCCTCAAACTGGAAACGAGATTTGAAAAGGGTTTGGTCTATTGCTGTGGCCTTACGACAGATGTGGTTCAAATACTAAACAATCGATCGAATAACGCCACCATCTACCCGTAAAGCTGCACCATTAGTTGCTGATGCTACGGGACTAGAAAGGTAAACTACGATCGCTGCTACTTCTTCATTAGTTGCAAAACGTTTAATTAAAGAACTTGGACGCACAGTTTGAAAAAATTCAGCCTCAACTTCAGCGTGAGTAATACCGCGTTCCTGTGCCAAGTTGGTGATAAAATCTTCAACTCCTTCGGAACGAGTTGGCCCTGGTAGGACGGAGTTTACCGTGACTCCAGTCCCGATAGTCATTTCTGCTAGACCTCTGGCAATCGCAAGTTGTGCCGTCTTTGTTGTGCCGTAGTGAATCATTTCCACTGGGATCTGAATAGCAGATTCGCTGGAAATAAAAATTATCCGCCCCCAGTTTTGCTCTAGCTGCTTTTGCAGATATTGCCGACTCAAACGGACTCCACTGAGGACGTTAATCTCAAATATGTTTAACCAATCTTTATCAGTAATATCAAAGAAGGTTTTTGGCTCATAAATACCCACATTGTTTATGAGTATATCAACGTGAGGAACCTCTTGAATGAGTTTCTCTACCCCTGATGCAGTGCCAGCGTCAGCAACAACACCAGAAACTTTCGCGTCGGGTGTAGAATGCTTAATTTTAGCGATCGCTTGAGCTACTCTTTCTTCAGACCGACCGTTGACAATCACTGATGCACCCTCTTGAGCTAGCCCAAGAGCGACCGCCATTCCAATACCTGCGGTTGAGCCACTCACCAGTGCGGATTTACCATGCAATTTCAAGTCCATTTCGCTCTTTCCCCGTTAATTGAAACAAAATGAGCAGGGGACTGGGGACTAGAAAGTAGGGGAGATGAGGGAGATGAGGGAGATGAGGGGGATAAACAAAACTCCTCACTCCTCACTCCTAACTCAGCACTCAGCACTCCTAACTCAGCACTCCTAACTCAGCACTACTCCTCACTCCTCACTCCTCACTCCTCACTCAGCACTCAGCACTCAGCACTCAAATTAAAGATGCTGTGCTAAGGTCTTATTCAAGGTAGTTTTTGGAACCGCCCCTACGACAGTATCAACCTGGCGACCTCCTTTAAAAACCATCAATGTCGGAATGCTGCGAATTCCATAGTGGCTAGCGACAGTAGGATTTTGATCTGTGTTCAACTTCACAAATTTCACCTGTCCTTCGTATTCAGCAGCAACTTCATCGACGACTGGGCCCACCATCCGGCAAGGGCCGCACCACGGTGCCCAAAAGTCCACTAATACCGGAATTTCACTTTCCAAGACTTCTTGCTTGAATGTGGCTTCTGTGACGTTTGTAATGGATGACATAAATTGCCTTCCTACTTAATTCTATAATTCGATAATATCGAATAATAAAAATATATGCCACCTGATGAGATAATGCAACTATGAGATTCCTTTATCATCCAGATAGAAAAAATATTTCTTTACCGGGCGTGTTGTATGCATTGGGCGATCCCGTGCGGCTAGAGATTGTGCGGCTGTTGGCGACTGAAGGGGAACAATGCTGTGCGAGGTTTGATTTTGCGATCGCTAAGTCTACGATGTCCAACCACTTTAAAATTTTGCGAGAGTCAGGGATAGTCTTTACACGCAAAGAAGGGACACATCACATTAACATCCTGCGGCGTGAAGAGTTAGAGGTGCTATTTCCAGGGTTGTTGGATGTGGTATTGAAAGCCGCTCAACCATTGCCTGTTGAACCCGCCAGTGCCAAACAAACAGCTTCAAAGATTTAGGGGTATTGGGCATGACCTGTTTAAGAATCTGCTCGTTTTTCAATTTGTGTTTCTAAATCAGCAAAGATAATATCATGTTGTTCTTGAAAAGTCCTTGGAGTAGAGATAAACCTAAATTTGTAGAGAGTAAATCAATATCGTCGATAATTTTGGGTATCTGAGATCGATTGACTTGCAGACCGAGAAAGCATTTCTCCCTGTAATCTGCTCTTTCCTGAAAGAGGGCAATGTTTCCTAGAAACAAGAAGTAGTAAGCCAAGAACTATGAGGCAAAACTGTCGGCGCATCAGCCGTTAGTACAACTTCACCTTTAGTATTTTTCACCCAGCCTTGCGCTTCCACAATTGGCGCTGGACTGGAACTATTTGCCTGATTTGAAACATTTGTACTAGAGTGGTTTTCACCCTTTGGGTTGAGAGTTACCCAATCTACTTGAACTGCATCGGGAGTGAGGGGTTGGCTTCTGGGATTGGGTGGTAAGCCACCGCGTCCGGCGATCGTAAAACTACTTTCATTTTGTGCTGTACGGGCTTGACAGACTTGCGACACTTGACTATTAACTGGGACGGCTGGTAAGTTAATTAATCCTTGATAGGGGTCAACATTGAGCGTGTTGATTTCTACAATGCCGTTTAAATCAGGTCTTGTTTGGGAAATTGCTGTAATATCATTTGTCTGAAGTTTACGCGGGTCTGGGTTTGGATCGTTAGGGCGCAACCTTTTAAGGTCTTCGCTAGTTAGTGAGGCAATTCCAAAAATCTTAGTAGCGTTGATTGTGACTGTTCCCCCATTACCATTGTAGGCATTGGCGGTGATGTCGCTGTTTTCATTTGGTTTGGCGACGATGAAGCCGTTAGGGGCATTGATGGTGATCTTACCGCCATCTCCACCAGCCCCTTCAGTGCCTGCGGTAGCAGATATCTGGCTGTTACCGCTTAGTAACAACAAATCTAGGTTGTGGAGTGTAATATTACCACCATTACCGGATGCGGTTTCAGCAGTGATTTCCCCTCCATTGTCTAAACGAATAAAAGGAGATTTTACCTGAAGGTTGCCTGCACCCTTTGATCCTCGAGAGCGAACAAACAAGCCACTGTTAGCAGACTCATCCTCAACAAGGTTCCCATCAATTCCTCGGACACGCCGTTTGAAGGTAGCGCTGCCAGATATAATCACTCTATCAGTAGCATTAACTGTGATATTACCTGCAAGCCCACTGCTGCCTGTGAAAGCAACATTAGCAAGGATTTGTCCACCATTAACCGCTTCCAAAGTATTCGTGTTCACCGTGATATTGCCAGCATTTCCCTGACGGAAAGTGCGGGCATCTACAACCCCATTGTCTGCTATCCGGAAAGCATTGGTATTAATAATGATGTTTCCTCCTTGCCCTCCTTGAGTGGTACGTGAAAATAACCCACTTGCTGTTTTATTAATGGCAAATCCAAAAACATTAACAGCTTCAGTTGCATTAATTTCTATCTGTCCACCGTTTCCTTGACCTTGAGTAGCAGTAGCTATCTGCGTGCCATTTCCCACAATTAACTGCCTAGTAATAATTGTTAAGTCTCCGGCATTGCCAATATTTGTTGTTTGAGTAGATAAAAAACTAGCGCTTGGCTCCCTATTAGATGATATTCCTGTTCCCTTCAATTCCACCAAATCCCTAGCATCCACAAACAAATTTCCTCCGTCTCCTTGACCAGTACTAATAGTTAATATTTGCGCTCCATCTTGGACACTCAAGCGTCTGGTATTAATTGCCAAGTTTCCAGCATTTCCAGCACCGAAGGTTGGAGTAAACAAGCCGCTACCAACACCAATAACTTCGACCAAATCGGTAGCGTTTATAGTCAAATTTCCCCCCTGTCCCTTGCCTGAAGTAGAAGTTGATACTCGCGCTCCATTCTGAGAACTTAACCTTTGAGTAGTAATTGTCAAGTTTCCAGCATTTCCAGCACCTTGAGTTTCAGTAAACAAACCGCTATTAGCATCAATTAGTTCCACGGAATCAGTGGCGGTTACAGTCAAATTCCCCCCCTGTCCCTCACCTAAAGTAGAAGTTGATACTCGCGCTCCATTCTGAGAACTTAACCTTCGAGTAGTAATTGTCAAGTTTCCAGCATTTCCAGCACCTTGACTTTCAGTAAACAAACCGTTATTTGTTATTCCTGCTAGTTCCACGGAATCAGTGGCGGTTACAGTCAAATTTCCTCCCTGTCCCTTGCCCAAGGTACCAGTTCTTATCCTTGACCTATCCCCCTGAATACTTAACTGTCCGGTTTGAATCGTCACATTTCCTCCGGTTCCTATTGCTTCTGGAGGATCAACATCGGCTGTAATCTGCGAACCTTCAGTGAGAGTCACCGTATTTTTTGTGTGGACAAGCACCTCTCCACCAGCTTCTGTACCTTGTGTGTCGGCATAAATCAATGAGCCTTGATTCAAAGCCAAATTATTGCTCTGAATCTGAACATCACCACCCTCAGCACCGCTAACATCAACATACACTCTATCTTCCAATCCAATATCGCCAAAATTATTTACAGAGGCGTACCCCAATACCCAATGATTGTCTTTCTGGTTCAAGCTCACTTCTCCAACACCAGCCACACTACCTAGCTCAATCCGTCCTCCTGGAACTGCCAAATTTGGTTGTCGTGGTTCTAAAGCTGCTCGTTCACCTCCCTGCAACGTCACCTTACCGCCCACGAGTGCTAAAGTTTTACCAGGTTGTACTTTTAGTCCAGATCCTTCTACACGAATACTTCCTGCTGTTCCCTCAAATTGCAAGCCAATGGGAACATTTATTGTTAGTAGAGGTGTGCTTTGCGTAGGAAATGCGCTAAACAGAGCGCCATCTGCAAATTTGAGGCTGTTTGCTGTAGTTGCGATCAAAGAACCCTTGATATCCAATTGAGCATTAGTACCAAAAATAATTCCATTGGGATTGAGAAAAAACAAATTAGCAGAGCCATTGGCTTTAATCAGACCCTCAATTATAGAAACAGAACCACCTGTAACACGGCTGATAATATTTTGAATATCTAAAGTGTTGTTGAAGTCAGCCTGAGTGCCACCGGGTACAGAAAACTGCTCAAAACTATGGAAAAGATTACTTCCAGTTCGAGTTCCTCCTTCAATAATTCTAGTATTCCCCTCTAATTTGACAGTGGAATTATTCGGTAAAGTGCCATCAGGCGTAATTTGAGCAAAGGTGCAATCTCCAGTATTGAGGTATGTGACACTAAGAGCTAAAGAAATCATTAACCTTAAAAGCCAGCACGAACCGCCTAAGTTTTCAGTCATTTGATCAATTTCCCTTAATAACAGAAATGATCGGGCCTTTGTGTGCAGTTTAGACAGCAAAGATTATAAAGTTTTGTGAATAAATTGCACAATTTGCAGAAAAATTTATGCTGCAACTTGGGTTATTAAATAGAGGTGATTTTACCTCTAAGAAAAAATAATCAATTGGGTGATTACTATGCATTATTCCTTAAAAATGAAAATCCTGGATTTAGATTATATTGAATCAATTGTTGAGCAAGACATCACATCTGTGGAGGCTGAAAAAATTATAGGAGGAACACTAATTGGAAGTAATCTTCAACAACTAGTCCCTGAAAAAATTCTAGTAGAAACACTAAGTGTAAGTAAGTCTCAACTAGTGCTTAACGTGGACATTAATTTGTCTACAGTCGAGCCAATAAAGCCTATACCTATCCCTCCTCTTCCTCCGTTGCATGTAGGGGAAAGCAAACTAGATTTACAGTTACAAATCGCTGTGTAACTTAAAGAATAATGTAGTTGTTTTTACATTAAGTGCCTCCAAGTCAGAACTTAACATTTAAAGGAGTTTGAGACTATTTGAATGCAATTAACTTTTGCAACTGCTATTTGAGCGATCGCTCTAGTTCCTGCACAACGGAATAATAAGCATTCCAGCAATACTTTTGCGGACATTTGATTCTTTAAACCACAATTTTTCTGATTACTACATCTGGAAATTGGCTCTAGTCGCCATTGTTTTTGTTGTAGTAGCGATCGCTGTTGCCGATGTTTACGTCTAAAGAAGCCGTAGGTTAATCTAATAATAAGGGGTTGTTTGAAAAGTTCTCTTCTCGGTAACAAAAAGTTTTACATCCCCCTAAATCCCCCAATTTATCGGGGGGCTTTAATTCCAGTCCCCCCCCTTTTTAAGGCTATGCGTTACCCACATCTTTCTTTACAATCTTGAAACCCATGTTCTATAACCGTCTTAGACACTGAGAATTTAGACATACTTGACAAATTTGCTTTTAATCTTCTCGCTAAAACTGCGTTTTTATTGAGAATGAACAACGAACAAATCAGGGTTATAAAAACCTGAGTCAAGACTCTTGCAAATGTTAAGAAAGATCCGGGTAATGGATAGCTTTTTAAGGGCAGGGGTGTTTCATTCCCCAGAGAGCTTTAAAAACCAAGGCTTCTAGCAATTAAAAATTGGTTATTTTGTTACCAACGCGCTGAGAAAGTAAATTATTTTACTGGTATTTAAGTGCTTCAATGTTCATCTCATGCTCTCCAGTGAATTCTAAAATTTGGAGTTGAGATGCGATCGCTCTACTATATTGATCTAACTCTCAATAATTTCGAGTCGCTGCTTGTGCTTTTATAATCGAGCAATAGTATAGTATTGCTACTAATTTGCAATTAATCTTATGACTTTAAAGCAACTTAGCTAAGATAGCAAGTAATTTTTAATTAAAAATATTATTATCTTTTACTCAAAAAATAACCGCTAAAAAATCTATCACAAGATAGATGACAAAACTGAGTTTATTCTAAATCGATACCTTAAAAAGACTTATATATAAGGATTTATCGCACAACGTTAGTCAGATTTATAAAATTCAGAAGTTTTGATAAATGCTTGCTCAGGCGTACCCTTTATGATAATGTCTCCTAATAGCACTAAAGTTAGATGCAAATTAGTCGCAGATAGCTTTTAAGGATTTCTAGAATTAGTGTCAAGCATTATTGATAATATGCAATCGCTGGCCTATTCGGCATCTGTGGGCTTGATGCTACTTCAAAAGCATTATTCCCGCACTAGTAGTATGAAATTTTTATCAACTTATGGTGCAAAAATTATAGCGCCAGCTTTTGCTGGCTACTCATACCATGTAATCGGCTTGGTGGGAATTTCGCTGATTGATATCCTGATTTTTACTTGTGCAATTACTACTGTGCTTTTAATACACATCTTACAACCACCATTTAAAGAAGTTCATCAAGTTTTTGAACCAGCAATGAAACCAGATGGTTAGCTAGCATGGCTTTTTGGGAGTAAGTTTGGCATAGACAAAGCTGCTGGGATGCCACTGTTATACGTTCTATGTTCTTTATGTATGTTGCTAGTGGGTGTGTTTGGATTTAATGTCCGTTTGTTACAGAGTATAGACGAAAGTCACTAAATTTTTCCAGTCAAATTAATTTAATCGAACCATCATGTTGAATATTGGGATGTATTTGTGGCAATTTAATCAGCCAATACTGAAAAAAAAATTCTCTAGATTTTTAGCTTTTATCCTTAGTGCCATTTTAGTTGTAGTTTTGGCAAATAACAGTTTTGCGACTGCACCGAAAACGACAGAAATATTATGGGATACTTACGGCATACCGCATATATATGGTAAAGATGCTCCAAGCGCTTTCCAGGTATTTGGTTGGGCACAAATGCAGAGTCACGCTAACTTGCTGTTGCGCCTCTATGGTCAAGCTAGGGGAAAAGCAGCCGAATACTGGGGAGAAGAGTATTTAGAATCTGATAAATGGGTACTGACGATGGGAGTACCCGATCGTGCTAATTCTTGGTATCGGGCACAAAGTCCAGCTTTTCGTAGTTATATAAATGCCTTTGCCAATGGAATAAATACTTATGCCAAAGCCCATCCTGATTTAATTGACGATCAAGTAAAAATAGTATTACCTGTCAAGCCAGAGGATGTATTGGCGCATTTGCAAAGAGTGCTGTATTTTACTTTTGTCGTCAGCCAAGAACAGGTAACAGGTATTACTCATACTCAATCGGAAGCTGGTTCTAACGGTTGGGCGATCGCACCTAAACATTCTGCCAGTGGCAAGGCGATGTTGCTGGCAAATCCCCACTTGTTATGGTCGGATTTATTTGTCTGGTACGAAGCACAAATTACTGCCCCAGGAATGAATGCTTCTGGAGCAGCGCTGGTGGGAATTCCAGTTTTAACAATCGCTTTTAACGATTATTTGGGTTGGACTCATACCGTCAATACTCACGATGGTTGGGATGTATACAAGTTGAAATTGGCTGATGATGGTTATCTTCTCGATAACAAAGTCCGTCCTTTTACAACGTCAAAGTTTTTGTTAAAAGTTAAGCAAAAAAATGGCTCGTTAGTCGAACAACCATTATTAGTCAAAAGTTCCGTCCACGGCGCAGTCGTTCAAGAAAAAGATGGGGTTGCTGTGGCGCTGCGGGTTGTCGGTGCAGATCGTCCCCGTGTGTTGGAACAGTGGTGGGATATGGCGCGTTCCCAAAACTTAAGCCAATTTCAAAAGGTATTGAAACGCTTGCAACTACCGATGTTTACCGTCATGTATGCAGACCGAGAAGGACATATCATGCACTTATTCAACGGTCTGGTGCCAATTCGTCAACAGGGAGACTTTCAATACTGGCAAGGTTTAATTCCTGGTGACATATCTAAGACTTTGTGGACAAAAATGCACCCATACAAAGATTTACCGCGTGTAATTGACCCGCCTAGCGGTTGGTTGCAAAATGCTAATGATGCACCTTGGACAACGACTTTCCCCACTGTCATCAAAGCAGATGATTATCCTGCTTATATGGCTCCACGAGGAGAAATGGATTTCCGCGCCCAAAGTTCTGCAAAAATGCTGGCTGAAGATCCAAAAATTTCTTTTGCGGAAATGATTAAGTACAAACATTCCACCAAAATGGAACTTGCAGAACGCATCCTCGATGATTTAATTCCCGCGGCTCAAAAATATGGCGATCAATTAGCTGGTCGTGCTGCTGATATTTTGGCTGCTTGGAATCGCAATGCTGATGCTGATAGTCGAGGCGCGGTATTGTTTTCTTTTTGGTGGCAAGAAATGGATAAAAACCAAACCTTCAGTATTCCTTGGAGTGAGAACTCGTGGAATACCACACCCGATGGTTTAAAAGACCCAGAAAGTGCGGCAAAAGCACTGCAAATAGCTGCTGCGAAAGTTGAAAAAGCTTATGGAAAACTAGATGTTGCTTGGGGTGAAGTCTTCCGAGTGGGTAGCGGAAACTTAGATTTACCTGCCAATGGTGGCGATGGGGATCTAGGAATATTCCGCGTCCTCAATTTTGCTCCAGCTAAGGATGAACGCTTTCAAGCCGTCGCTGGTGATAGTTATGTTGCGGCCATTGAGTTTTCGCAACCAGTAAAAGCAATGGCTCTCATCAGCTACGGTAACGCCACTCAAACCGGTTCGCCCCACATTACCGACCAACTACCACTGTTTACTCGCAAGGAACTGCGTCCTGTTTGGCGAACTCGTACAGAAGTATTAGCACATTTGGAGGAACGCAAAACTTTTTGACAGCTATGAGTTATGGATCAATTGTCTGTCTTTACAGTTGGAAAATTGCCCTGGCGATCGCACTTATTAATCTGCCTTTGCCAGCGTTGTCAGAAAAAAAACAACTGAATAATTATCAACCACAAATTCTTCAGACTGAGATTAGCGATCGCGATCTGAAAATCATTGAGCAGTTAGTTGCGATCGCCCAACGTCAGTCTTCGCAGGTACAGGAGGCAAAAGCTGCAATGGGATGGAGTGCTTTCACCGATGTTTTGAGTGTTGAATTTTCACCATCTCAAACCAACACCAACTACAACTTGCCCGATGTAACATCCGAAAGTCAACGTAGTTTTGCGATCGCAATGACAATTGACCCGATTAAACTTTTGAACATCATTCAGCAATTACCGGTGAGAAAAGCTCGCTGGCATGAAGTCAAACAGCAAAAACGGGTAGCAGTTGTACAATACTATCTTGCTTACTTACAAGCCCGTCAAGCTACAAAAATCGCCGCTTATCGAATGCAACAGCTTGCCCTTGTAGGAGCAAAAACTGAGCTGATTGGTAGCGTGAAATCCCAAGTAACTTTACCGGATCGAGTTAGTCAAATGGCAAATCCTGACTATGTTGCAGCGGCAACGGAAATGCTAAATACAAACGCACGCGATCGCTTGGCATTAGAAGAACTAGCAGCTTGTGTTGGCTTATCTTCACAAGCAACAATTACACTGCTTGAAGCCAGTAATTTGAACAATGAGTAGATCAGTGCCCTCATCGACCAGAGGATTGTTTTCATCCCTAACATTTCCCATTGCGGGTTTAATTGTGGGATTGCTAATTCTGCTGGGTTGTCTAATTTTCAGCGTCTCATTTGGTGCAGCAGATATTTCTCTGCATCAGATACTCACTGCCTTTATTCAGTTTGACGGTTCCAGAGAACATTTGATTATTCAAACTATTCGTTTACCGCGATCGCTTTTGGCAATATTGGTGGGTGCAGCAATGTCTACTGCTGGTGCAATTATGCAGGGTGTGACTCGTAACCCATTAGCTGATCCTGGTATTTTGGGGGTGAATGCAGGTGCAGCTTTTGCTGTAGTCATTAGTATTTTTCTCTTTGGTACATCTGCTCCAAATGTTTATATTTGGTTTGCGTTTATTGGTGCAGGTGTCACCGTTGTCACTGTCTATGTTTTTGCTTCTCTTGGTCGTAGCGGAATAACTCCCTTAAATTTGACAATTGCAGGTGCAGCTATTAGTAGCTTACTCGCTTCACTTACAACGGGAATTTTAATAGTCAGCCAGCGAACTTTGGAAGAAATTCGCTTTTGGTTAGCTGGTTCCTTGGCGGGTATTGATGAAAGCATTATTTTACAAGTCTTGCCTTACATTTGTATTGGCACAATCTTGGCATTTGGTTTAGCAAGACAAATCACAATTTTAAGTTTGGGAGAAGATATTGCTAAAGGTTTGGGTCAACAAACTTTATGGATAAAAATTGCCGCTGCTGTTAGTGTTTTACTCTTAGAAGGCAGTTCCGTTGCGGCTGCGGGTTCAATTGGATTCATTGGTTTAGTTATTCCCCATATAGTTAGATTTGCCGTTGGGGTCGATTACCGTTGGATTTTGCCTTACAGTGCAATTTTTGGGGCAATATTACTTTTAGTTGCCGATATTTTAGGGCGATTATTAATTCGACCGCAAGAAATACCTGTGGGAATTATGACAGCTTTAGTTGGTGCGCCCTTCTTCGTTTATTTAGCGAAATCTCAGGTGAAAAAATGAAGAACAGCTCACTGATTTTCCGTTCTACAAAATTAGGATTCTCATTTCGTCTGCAAAATCAAGTTCCGAAGATATTATTTATCCTGACAATTATCACATTACTAACGATGGTAATTAACACTTCTGTAGGAGAATACCCAACACCACCGCTAATCGTAATTAAAACTGTACTGGGAATAGATACAGGAAATCCAGATTATGCTTTTGTGATTAATACTCTACGTTTGCCAAGAATTTTAACTGCTTGTTTAGTAGGGATAGCTTTAGCAATTTCTGGCACAATTATGCAAAGTTTAACTCGAAATTCTTTAGCTGATCCAGGAATTATTGGGATTAATTCTGGTGCGAGCCTTGCAGCTGTGAGTGTAATTGTATTATTACCAAATGTTCCAGCAGGATTTTTACCTTTATCAGCTTTTGTTGGTGCATTCGTTGCATCTTTATTAATTTACTTCTTAGCTTGGGATAGGGGACTCCATCCCGTTCGCTTAATTTTAATTGGTGTGGGAATTTCCGCTGTCACGGGTGCTTTTACTAGTTTAATGGTGACATTTGGTCAAATTGACGATGTTAGTCAGGCTTTAGTCTGGTTAGCTGGTAGCGTTTACGGTAGGACTTGGGAACAGGTTTTTGCTTTTTTACCTTGGCTAGTTATATTTATGCCTTTGGCTTTAATTAAAGCACCAGAATTAAATGCTTTAAATTTAGGAGATGATATCGCCAAAGGTTTAGGCCGTAGAGTTGAATGGCAGCGCAGTTTCTTATTATTAATTAGTGCAGCGCTTTCCGGTACAGCAGTAGCAACTGCGGGAACAATTGGATTTGTGGGATTAATTGCTCCCCATATTGCCCGTCAGTTAGTAGGTAGCAACCATCAAGGTTTGATTCCAGTGGCGGGAATGACAGGAGCAATGATTGTGGTTTTATCTGATTTTATTGGCAGAATTACTTTTGCCCCTATCGAAATTCCTTGCGGGATTGTTACTGCTGTGATTGGTGCCCCATATTTTGTTTATTTACTAATTCAAAATCGAAAAAATAAAACCTAATTCAGCCCACTACCGTGTACACACAAGTGCAAAGAGTAGGGTTAGGATTCTGATACTTGATTTATATCTCAATTTTATCCTTCCACTTCATAGTAAAATTATTGATAATTACTATCATTAATTTTTAAATATCATCCAGTCATGACCATCACCCTGACGATGAAAGAGGATTGGGAACTGTGGGCAGAAGCTAACTGCAACAGCTTACAACAACCGGAACCATTTGAAATCCTCCGTCAAATGCCCAAGCAACTGGGTAAAGGCTATAACCGGGATATTGAGGTACATCCTCATCTCTGGCTGACGACGTGGATTTAAGGAACTGTTTGGCAAAACAGCATTTAGTTACCTGACAGAAAAGCGTATGGAATCGGCAGAGCAGTTATTACATCAAGGAAACATAACTATTGTTGAGGTTGCTCACCGAGTTGGTTATTCCGAGCCAAGACGCTTTGCTGGAGCCTTTAAGTGCAGGTTTGGTATCATGCCGAGTGGATGTTTATTTGCTAGAAAGTCGGTTTCAGACAGATGATGCGGTTTTTGGTATAGACTCAGTTGCCACTAATTCTCTATAATCAGCTTGATTGAATTAGCAACTATTTGCAGTAACCCAGTTCTGGTCTAACACCTAAAACTCTTGAAGCACCCCACCGGCGCGATCGCGCGTTTTCCCTTACCAGGAAGAGGGGGTTGGGGAACGATATTACTGCAAAGCTGATTAATTCAGTCAAATTCTACAAGAAGTTGTTGTATCAGGAGTTGTGATGAAGCGTTGGTGTTTGTCTAGTAGTGTGCGACTGTGGTTTTGACTGAATCTATTGGGATACTTGAGTAGGGACGATTTCATGGGAATTGTGAGAGGGAAATCAACAGCAATCGTGATGCTGCGGCGAATTGTCTGTTTGTTTCTCCTGGGAATCTTTAGTCTTTTCATTGTTGCTTCTTGTAGCAGCAATATTAACCAGAATGTTACAAACTCAAAACAGTTAACAGAAAATTGCCGAGTTGTGCAACATGCAATGGGTGAAACATGCATTCCTCAGAATCCTCAGCGAGTTGTGACTCTGTGGGGAGGTACTTTCAGTAGTGCTTTAGCATTGGGTATCAAACCCATTGCATCCGCATGGATTCCAGGTGAACCTTTCCCGAAACATCTGGGAGACAAAGCAGATGGAATTGAAAATATTGGATTTGAGCCAAATCTAGAAAGGCTTCTGCTACTGAAACCCGATTTAATTTTGTCAAATACTCGGTTGCAGAATATCTACACGCAGCTAACCAATATTGCCCCCACAGTTGCATTAGATCATCCATCTCCACCTGCTTCTTGGCAGAAAACTTTAGAAGATATCGCCAAGATTCTCGATAAAGAACAGGAGAGTAAACAGTTAATTAATGACTATTGGCAGCGAATTGAACAACTTAAACAAGCGTTAGGCGTTGGCGTAGCTTCTCCAAAGGAGAATCGCCGCCATCAACTTCAGGTATCTGTTGCTACTGTAGACCCACGATTTGGAGCAGTGTACACCTATGGGAAAAAGTCTCCCGTTGGGGTAGTTCTAGATGATATTGGACTACAACGCCCATCCGCACAGAGTGGAGATTTTTTTACAAAAAATAACATTTCCTACGAGCGTTTATCTGATATTGATGGTGATGTTTTATTCCTTTCCTATGCCGAGAAAACTGGTAAAAAGGCTTTAGAAAAGCTGGAACAATCTCCTTTATGGCAAAAACTGAAGGTGGTTCAACAAAATCGAGTTTATCTTGTAGATTATGACCATTGGTACGGTTTTGATGTTTTGGCAATGAATGCCGTCATTGATGATTTATTTAAATACCTAGTCAATACACCTTGAACCTATGCCTAAAAACATGATTTTCGTCTGCAAGTCCTGCCATTCTTCCTCCGCAGAACTACCAGAAAATCCACCTTTTGATAGCACTATTTTGCTTGAACAACTAAATACTTTATGCACTGAAAAATTCTTAAATAATGAAGTAGAAATTCACCCGGTGGGATGCTTATGGTCGTGCAATAATGGCTGTGTTGTATCCGTTGCTAGTTTAGACAAACCCACCTATCTGTTCGTCAATCTCACCCCTGGAGAAAGTGCTGCCGCGTTACTAGATTTTATGCAACTGTATATCAAAAGTGCTAAAGGAACTGTAGTTTGGAAACAGATTCCTGAACTGTTGCAATCTGCTCTTTTCGCCCAAATACCTTCTGTAGTAAGTAATGAAACTCCAGGTAATTCGGATTAATTATTTTCTCTAAATTGAGCATTTACTATGACCTCTTTTCCATTAACCAAAAACCATCCCCTCTTACGTTTATTACACTATGCTAAAAACTACCGCCCTCAAGTGTGGACTGCTGTAATCTTTACCATTATCAATAAAGTCTTCGACCTCGCACCATCATATTTAATAGGTGTCGCTGTAGATATTGTGGTGGAAAAAGAAAATTCCATTATTGTCCAAATTGGCATCACTAACATCATTGGACAACTGGCAATTCTATCATTATTAACTTTACTTATTTGGACTTTAGAATCACTATCTGAATTTATCTACGATCGCCAGTGGCGTAACCTTGCCCAAACTATGCAGCATGAGTTACGCCTTGATGCCTACAGCCATTTACAAAAACTAGAACTGAGCTACTTTGAAGAAAGCTCTACGGGCACACTCCTGTCAATTTTAAACGATGATATCAATCAATTAGAAAGATTTCTCGATTCTGGTGCTGCATCTATTCTGCAATTTATCACCACAATTTTAGCTGTAGGCGGCTCATTTCTTCTCATAGCCCCCAATGTCGCTCTTTTAACAATCCTACCCACACCCTTCATATTCTGGGGTTCATTAGCATTCCAGAAACGACTCGCACCCCGTTATGCAGATGTCCGCGACAAAGCTGGATTTATCAATAGCCGTTTAGCTAATAATCTCTCAGGGATTGCCACAATTAAAAGCTTTACAGCTGAAGCCTACGAGAGAGATCGTGTCCTTTCTGAAAGTGAAGCCTATCGCCGCAGTAACCGTCAAGCGATCGCTCTTTCTGCTGCTTTTTATCCAGCGATTCGATTAGTGATTGTAATCGGTTTCATCGCCACGTTGTTTTTTGGTGGGGTTGCAGTGGCGAATAATCAGTTAACTGTGGGAACTTACGGTTTCATGGTGTTTATTGTCCAGCAGTTACTGTGGCCGTTTGCAACGTTGAGTTCCATCATGGATCAGTATCAACGAGCGATGGCTTCTACGCGACGAGTTATGGGATTGTTAGATACTCCCATTGCTATTCCCACTGGGAAGCATCCTTTACCGTTAAAAACAGTACGCGGTGAAGTGCATCTTGACAACATCACCTTTGCATACAATGGTCGCACCAAGGTACTGCAAGATTTATCGTTGCATATTCTCCCAGGTGCAAATATTGGCATTGTTGGGGCAACGGGTTCTGGTAAAAGTACCTTAGTCAAACTACTACTACGCTTTTACGAAGTCCAAAGCGGACAAATCCTGGTTGATGGCATCGATATTCGGGAGTTACAACTCTTAGAACTGCGGCGCTGTATTGGTTGGGTGAGTCAGGATGTGTTTTTATTTCACGGTACGGTGGCGGAAAATATTGCTTATGGCAGTTTTGATGCAAGTAATGAAGAAATCATCCATGCTGCCAAATTAGCCCAGGCTCATGAATTTATCCTGCAACTACCCCTCCAGTACGATACTATCGTCGGTGAAAGAGGCCAGAAACTTTCTGGTGGTCAAAGACAACGAATTGCGATCGCCCGTGCTATTCTCAAAGACCCACCAATATTGATTTTGGATGAGGCGACCTCTGCGGTGGATAATGAAACGGAAGCAGCTATTCAGAAGTCATTGGCGATGATTACTCAAAATCGGACTACGATAGCGATCGCTCATCGTCTTTCCACAATTCGCCACAGTCACTGCATATATGTGATGGATTATGGTCAAATTGTTGAGCAAGGTAAGCACGAGGAGTTACTGGCGATGGATGGGATTTACGCCAGTCTGTGGCGCGTACAGTCTGGGATTCATTAATTAATACTTGCCTTTAACCCAATACGGTTCGGATAAGCATTTTTCACTTTCCTTGTGGTCTGGGGAATGGGTTTGCGGGTAAAGGGTAAAGGATGTATTCAAAACCTTTCCCCTTTCCCCCTTACCCTTTAACCGAACCGTATTGGTCTTTAACCATTGTGTGTGAAAACAAGTTATCTTACACAAGTTTTACCAGCACTAAAAGATTTTCTGGATGATAGCTGTGATTATGGATAATATCATGTCCGCTTGATTGCTTGTTAAACCCGAAGAACCCCACCCCGCCAAAGCTATGCCTTGTCTCCCCTCCCGAAGAGTGGGGGGGTTGGGGGTGGGGTGTAATGACTGTGGTTAGCATAACTAAATTATGCGGACATGATCTAGAATAAAAATATAAAGCTGGTAGATTACAAGTTGCTCAGAATCGGACATTGGGTCATCTTACCGTATTCCCAGTCTCAAAAAAATTGCTCTCCTTATTTAACAACGCCAGTTTTCTCTGCTACCACTTCATCAACATCAGTACTCAAAGATACTTCCTTCCAAGCATCCAACTCTTCTTTTATAAATTCCAATGCAGCATTAATAGTTTTTATGCTATCTGCTCCCAATGCCAATCTAAGTGGTGGGTTATCACTATCAACAGCTTTAATCATTGCCAAAGCTGCTTTTTTCGGATCTCCAAGTGCATTTAAATCGTGATTCAACATATTCTGACGTATATTTCCAATTGATATTTCATAGTCTTCTATTTGAGTATCAATTACCACAACAGAACGTTTAATAAAATCTGTACGGAAAGCACCAGGTTCAACAATTGTCACTTTAATGCCGAATGGAGCAACTTCACTTAGCAATGTTCCAGAAATTCCTTCTAGCGCAAGTTTACTACTGTTGTAGAATCCCCAGGCAGTAGCACTAGAAAAGCAACCTATTGATGAAACATTAAGGATGTGTCCGCTACGTTGTTGTCGCATATAAGGTAACACTAGCCGTAGCGTTTCTAAAATACCAAAAAAGTTTGTTTCAAATAGACGACGAACTTCTTCATTGCTGACTTCCTCAATTGTCCCAATAGTGGAAACCCCAGCATTGTTAACAAGTACATCAATACGTCCAAAGTAAGCAATTGCCTGCTTTACTGCTTCCCTTACCTCTTCGGGTTTGGTCACATCAAGTTGCGCCACGATAGCACGACCTGGAAACTTTGAAGCTAAATCTTCAACTTTCTCAGCTTTTCGTGCTGTTAAAACTACTGCTTCACCTTTTTCTAGTACTGCTTCTGCTAAAGCTCGACCAAGACCGCTTGAGCTACCAGTAATAAACCACACCCGTTCTTGAGAAATAGAAGATGTCACCATGAAAACTCTCCATTGAGTAATAAAAAATTGTGAAATAGATGGATTACTGTTACTCAATAATGACAGGTAAATCCAAGTTTACTCAGTAAAGTAAGACCTTAAGGCTTCGTGTTGAGTATTAACATAATATCAATACAAATTAATAAATTTATTAAGTAAAATTTAGTTTAGATAAATTCTTAAATTCTACAAATGTTAAAACAAAGGTTAATAACATAAATAAAATATCTGCAAAAATTGAGCCAATATATATACCTCTTAAACCTATCAACCTTGATAAAAAAAGCATTATTGGCACGTTGAAAACTATACTTTTGAAAAATATAGCTAATAATACAATTTTACCTTTACCCATAGATAAAAATAGAGTATTGCTACAATATGCTAAAGGCCATAGTGGCGTTAACATATTGAGAATTCTAAAATTGATCATATCATCTTTGGTAAAATTAATTCCTGGCAAAATTATGCCCAAGAATGTACTAGGAGATAATTGTAAAACCAGCCAAATCGGTAGTAATATGATAGCTCCAATTATTGCAAAAATTAAATATGCTTTTTTGAGCCTACTATAATTTTTTGAGCCATAATTCATACCAATTACAGGTTGTAATGCTTGTGCAAAACCACCGATAGGAATAAAGACCAATGAAATAACTTTCATTGTTGCTCCAAAAAAAGCAATATCATTATTTTTCCCGTAGTAGGAAATTAAATTAAACATCACAACTTCTTGAACCAATATCATAGCTGGATAAAATAGTGCTGAGATTCCCACTGATAAGATCCCAGGTAGTAAATCTATTGCGATCGCTAACTTTTTGGGATTAAATGGAATAGAACTTTTACCAGCCAAAAAGTAGGCTAAGTTCATAATACTATAAATAACCATTGCCAGAACTGTAGCAAGAGCAATACCTTGGGTTCCCCAATGATATACAGTAATAAATATATAATTTAATAAAATGTTAACAGCCACAAATATCAAGTTAAATATTGTAGCGAATTTAACTTGTCCCTCTGAATTTATAACTGTATTACAAGCTTCTCCTAATATCAAAAAGATAGAACCTAGTATCAAAGTCTTAAAATATTTCGTTCCTTCGGAAGCAATTTCACCACTTACTCCCATGAATGAAATCAATTGGCGACTAAAATTATAGCCAATAATTGTAATAAAAAAAGAAATGACAATACTCATAATTATGAGGTTGCCAAAAATTTTGGACTGAGTTTTAATATCTCCAGACCCAATAACTCGACTGAGAACAGAAGCAGAACCTACCCCAATCAAACCAGCAAATCCATTGACCACACTTGTAAGTGGTAGTGCAATTGATATACCAGCTAAAGCAGTTTCACCAATGAATCTTCCTGCAAATAAAGCATCGATAAAAGTGTTTAAACTAAGCATCAATATCCCCAAAATACTGGGTATTGATAATTTAAACATCAATTTAATAAGATTACCTTGAAGAATTTCATTCGTGATTTGAGATTGTTTTTGTAAAGTCATTTGTTTAGTTAATCTTAACCAAATGGCTAACACAATACTGCTTTACTGCTTTTAATTCCATTTCTTTGGATGAGTTTAATGCACTCATCACCTCACTACAAACTTCAATTCTGGCTTCATAGGCACTTGTTTTGTCGCCATCAACAAAATCAATCCGAACTTCTGCCCAGTCAGGATTATTTCCTTGCGTAACTTCTTCCATCGTCAGTACTTTACCAGCTTTCAAATAATCTAACCAACTCCACCCAGACTGCATCCAAATTTCGCGCTCGGCAATTTGCTCAAATTCGCTTAAACCAGTCCATCCTCGGTAGTATTGACGCAATCCAGAAACTGAACCGTTTCGCTGCACTAGCAAATCTAATACATCTGCCTCTAAATGTCCCCACAAACATCCTTGAGGTAAATCAATTAGAGTAGGAGCAAACTGATGTCCGCCAAAATGAGTTGTTTGCCAGACTCTTAACTTTCCTTTAGAAGCAGGAGCATATTCTTTACGTAATTGTCGGTATATAGGATTGCCAAATCTGCCACAGGCAAGGTCTACTTGAGCATGGGTGCAAACCATAAGTTCGCGAATGTCACTTGTTTGTTGTTGATATTGCTGAAACTCTGATAAATCATTGGGTTGTTGCATTAACTGCTGGAATATTGCCGTTACTAAAGCAGCAGATTTTGTTTCTGGAATAATAAATTCTTGTTTCTCAAACTGAGAAAATAGCTTTGCAGGGCGATAGTAGTACAAGACACGGGTAAAGCCCGGATAAGAATACTCACGGTCAGGAGCAATTAGTATCGGTTTTAATTTGACCCCATGATTAAAACTTAATTCATGGAATAAACCCATCAACCCTCTAAGAGTTGGATTCTCCTCAAATATTTCTTGCGACCAAGGTTGGGGAATTTCCATTATTAACCAATGATCGCAAGTACCTGCTGTACCAATTGGATCTTCTCCATTAGTTTTAGAAACTAAGGAGCAAAAACGACAGTCTGTTATGAGTAATTCATGAGTATGTTGAGTTTGCATATTTACTCTACTCTGCTACAGATGTTATTAAAAAATCATGAAATAGCGACAAAATGCTAATCTCTATATTTTTCATATATCCTTATAAAGATTGTCATAAAAATACTGGTGCGGTACTAATCTTTTGTACAATGCATACAGCTTCAGCTCCCACGGTGATTGGACAACAAAATATTCTCTTTTGGGTTTCGGAGCTTGGAGAGCCTGCAATATTACTGCTGTAACTTTTTCAACTGGTAAACCTCCACTGCGATTTCCTTTTACGGAATCTTCCATACATTTTTTGAAATTTTTGCCATATATAGCTTTCATTTCGGTTGACATATTACCTAAAACTTTCTGGCAATCAGCTTCTACTTTGTCAGCCTGTTCTGGGGTAATTATTCCCGCTGGTAATATGGATAGTACTTCAATCCCACTGGAACGCAATTCAATTCGTAGAGTATCTGTAATTGCCTCAAGTGCAATTTTAGAAGTAGATAAAAGCCCTCTGTATGGTATCGCTAATCTACCACAAATTGCACTGATATTAATTATTCTACCTTTCACTTGTCGGAGCATTGGTAAAAAAGCTTGTGTGACTGCAATTTGACCGATAACATTTACTTCAAAATTCCATCTGATATCGTCTATTGGAATACATTCTAATGGCCCATCTACCCCAGTATATGCATTATTAATTAATGCAAATAATCCTTCATTACCGAGCGCCAATGAGACAAATTCTGAAGCTGATTTGATTTCTTGGGCTTTTGTGATGTCTATAATAATGGGTGTTAAATTTCCAGATGCAGCCTGCTTTAAAGATTCACCATCTTTTTCTGTGCGGACTCCCGCAAAAACTCGATATCCTTGCTTATCTAGTAAAAGCGCGGTTGCTCGACCGAGACCTGTGGATGCTCCAGTTATAACGACAGCACCTTTATTATTCTTTGTCATATCTACTTCCTCGATAATGAAATATATTTTTAGCTTGAAAAAAAAGGGTTATAAATCTGATGGCTAAAACGATCCAGAAACAAGTGGTTGTAGGTGTCCTTTATTTTGACGCAGACCATGCACGACCATTTTCACGCCGCTAGCCGGGTAACAAATCAAACCTCCAAATTTGGGGCGTTCTGGACGCTGACTTACTAGCTCTAACTCGTAACGTGAAAGAATGGTTGCTAATATCAATTTCATTTCAAATAGGGCAAAAGTTCCGCCAATACACACACGAGAACCACCACCAAATGGCAGAAATTCGTAGGGAGAATATTGTTTTTCTAAAAAGCGCTCTGGCTGAAATTCTTTTGGTTGTGAATATAAATCTTCACGCTGATGTGTCGAATAAATATTAGCAAGCAGTATTGTTCCGGGGTTCAACTCGTAGCCCATTACCTTGACTGGAGACTCTACCAATCTAGGAAAGGCAAATAACTGAGTTGGGTAAATTCGCAAAGCTTCATTACAAACAGCACTTAAGTATGGTAAGGCAAAAATGCTCATGGGATCTGGGTTTTCACCAAGACTGTCGAGTTCTGATAGTAGGCGCGATCGCACAGCAGGTAAACGATGAATCCAATACAAAGACCAAGCGATCGCAGTTCCCGAAGCATCACCAGCTGCAAATATGGGGGATAATAAGAGATCGCGTACTTCTTCATTGCTTAATGGTTGACCTGTCTCATCTTCAGCAAAGATCAGATCGGTAATCATATCAGCGTGTGAAAAATCTGCTTGCTTACGACGTTCTTCAACCTCAGTCAATAGCAATTGAAAAAGCTCTTGTCGAAGGTGAAGGAGATATCCTTGTGGACTCCATCGACCTAAATCTTTTTCTCCAAAAATATTCCTCAGAATTTTATCTATTGGTGATTGTCCATATCTCAGAATAGAAATAAACAAATGCTTGATTTTCTCAGAAAGCTTTCCTTCAGTTAAACCCATTACAACTTCTATACCCACTCGTAAGGTAATATCTTCAATTGTTGGGTATGCAACAAAAGGCTTTCCAAATGTCTGTTTACCGATAATCTTTTCTGTGAGTTCGCAGATACGTCGCCCACAGGCTTGCATCCGCGCTCCATGAAAAGCTTGCATTAACAATTTGCGTCGATTTTTGTGAATTAAACCATCAAGTTGGAGAACTCCTTGATTTCCTGTCATCAAGGCGAAACCCAAGTTCAATTCGCCCCTAGCTGTAATTTCTTTAGTGTTTGTGAAAATCTCCTTTATTGCTAAAGGATTACTGACATAAATTGTTGGCGTGGAACCAAACATTAGAGTAACTATATCACCATAATGTTTGGAAATAGCATCCATATAGTTAAAGGGATTGCTCTCAAATTTCAGAGCTATTAACCAAGCAGGAGTTTTCGGCCCTGGGGGTAGTTTCATCAGCTTCTTTTACTCCCATTATTATTTAGAAGGTATACAGCATTATCGATACAATCTTTTAGATATTTAGCTAATTCTTGAATATGAGGTTCAACGAAAATCGAAAAATGATCTCCGGGAACTTCAATAACTTGAATAGGTTGACTAGAACATTTACCCCAACCTAGCAAGGGGTCATTAGTATACCATTCGGGATTATCAAAATCATGAATTATTTCTTTGTTAGCTCGAAATAAAGTTATAGACTGAGGATACAGTTGAGGCATATAATTCCGCATAGCTTGAACATGCGCTTTAAAAAGTTTGTAATAACGGAGAAAATCTTCAATTTCTGCATCACTAAAGATGAAATTGCCTTTTTGATTAATTAAATTAAGTTGCTCAGTTAATGGCAAATCTCGAAGTTCTTCAAAAGGTACTGAAAAATCTATATCATTATCAGTTTTTATGGATTCAGCTATGCGAAGTAAAAATTTGGCATCATCATCGTCTGTAGTTTCAATGCGTGTTTCTGATAATATGGCATCGATAACAACCAATAAACCTACTGTTTGACCTTGTTTTTGTAATTGTTGCGCTATTTCAAAAGCTAGTACACCGCCGTAACAATGACCACCTAAAAGATAAGGGCCATTTGGCTGTATTTTACGGATTTCTTGTAGGTAGCGAGTTGCTGTTTCTTCTACGGAAATGACTTCTGGTTTTTCTTTTTCTAGAGTATCTTCTAAAGCATAAAGTGGATAATCTTCACCAAGCCTCTTGGATAAATTAAAGTATGGGCTAATATTTCCACCAGCGCCATGTATACAGAAGAAAGGTATTTTATTACCAGAAGAGTTAATTGCTACTAAATGAGAATTAGAAGCCTGACGGAATGGTTGACTAAGAATAGTCGCTAGTTTTTCAATTGTAGGATTTTCAAAAAGAGTAGACAGGGGTAGATTATGTCCAAATTTGTCTTGAATCTGAGCCATCAAGCGGACAGCCAAAAATGAATGACCGCCCAAGTCAAAAAAGTTGTCTATCACCCCGATAGGGCTAGTATTGAGAAGGTTTTCCCAAAGTTTTACTAAAGCTAATTCCGTAAAATTTCTGGGATGAACAAATGATTTATGACTATTGTATTGTGTAATTTCGTTATTTTGTAGTGCAAGTTTGTCTACTTTACCATTAGGTGTAAGTGCAAGTGTATCTACTACAACAAAAGTAGACGGTAGCATATAGTTAGGCAATTTTTGTTGTAATTCTGGCAACAATTGTGTAGTTATCTCTAGTTTATCTGTCACCAGATATGCAATCAAACGCTGATTTTGTTGAGCATCGTTCCTGGCAATTACAACCGATTGTTGTACATCTGGATGTTGCGCAATAACAGCCGCAACTTCACCTAATTCTACTCGAAAGCCTCTGATTTTTACTTGTTCATCATCTCGACCTAAATATTCAAGATTGCCATTTTTTATATATCGGACTAAATCGCCAGTTTTGTAAAGTTTGCTTCCTGGAATAAAGGGATTATTAATAAATCTTTCTTCAGCTAATTCTGAACGATGTAAATAACCTTTTGCCAATCCGTCACCACCAATATAAAGTTCACCAGCAACTCCTATCGGTGTTGGTTGTAAATCACGATTCAGCACATAAACCTGGGTATTATCAATCGGACGACCAATGGGTACACTGTTTGCTTGTTGCAATAAACTAGTGTCGTAGTAAGTGGCATTGGCGGAAACTTCCGATGACCCGTAAAGATTGATGAGTTTCGCAAATGGTATCAATTCTTGGAAAGTTTTAACTAACTTAACAGAAAGTGCTTCTCCGCTACTTATCCAAAGTTTTAGCTGTGATAACTTCTTGGCTAGTTGGCTATAATTATCAAGAAGCAAGCGTAGGAATGAAGGTACAAGTATGATCCGAGTGACTTTGTGATGCGCTAGAGTTTCTATAAATAATTGTGGGTCTAGTATAGTTGTATTGCTAATAATTACTGTAGGAATTCCTTGAAGTAAAGGAGCAAAAATTTCCCATACAGAATCTACAAAACTAATGGCTGTTTTCTGACAACAAACTTCTCCTTCGCTAAAAGGATAGGTTTTCCATAACCAGTGTAAGCCGTTGACTGTACCGCGATGAGTGCCAAGAACACCTTTAGGTATTCCAGTTGAACCAGAAGTGTAGATAATATAGGCGAGATTATCAAATGGAGAGATGTGGATAGGATTTTCCAAACTTTCTTGAGCAATTTCGTCTTTGTGGATATCTAAACAAACGATTTTACCCGAAGACAATGATAGTTTTTCTAATATCTCTTGGTTGCTAATTAACAGTGATGCTTGAGAATCAGAGAGCATAAAATTCAGACGCTCTACTGGATAACTTGGGTCAAGAGGAATATATGCACCGCCAGTTTTTAGAATAGCTATAATTCCCACTACCATATCTATGGAGCGTTCTAGACATAAAGCAACCAGAGTGTCTTTTTTTACACCCTGTTTTTGTAAATAATGTACAAGTTGATTAACTCTATGGTTAAGTTGACGATAAGTTAATTCTTCGGACTCGCTAATTAGTGCTAAAGAGTCAGGTGTAAGTTCAACTTGCTGCTCAAATAATTTATGCAGAGATGTATCTTGGGGATAATTTGCACGAGTTTGATTAAACTTAAATAATAGTTGCTCTTGCTCAGAAGCATTTAGTAGGGACAATTCACTGAGATGCTGCTCTGGATTTACAACGATATTTTCCAGCAGAGTCTCGAAGTTGCTGATAAGTTGGGTAATTGTTGTTGAATCAAAAATATCCGTATTGTACTCCAAACATCCTGTTAATCCCTCCTCGGATTCAGACATAGATAGGAAAATATCTAGTTGAGCAGTACCGCTGTCAAAGTCTAAAGCACGCAAGGTTAATCCAGACACTTCTTCCCCAGACGTTGGAGTATTTTGCAGGACAAACATAACCTCATAAAGTGGATTTCGACTTAAGTCGCGTTCGGGTTGTAATTCTTCTACAAGCATCTCAAAAGGCAAATCCTGATGTGCATAAGCATTGAGAGTCACTTCACGCACTCGATGTAAAAATTCGCGAAAACTGGGATTACCACTGAGGTTATTACGTAACACTAAAGTATTAACAAATAAACCTAACATCCCTTCTAATTCTGCACGGTTGCGGTTGGCAATTGGAGAACCAATTAAGATGTCTTCTTGGTCTGTGTAACGATATAATAATATGTTAAATGCTGCCAGCAAACTCATAAATAAAGTGGTATCTGTTTGCTGGCTTAATTGTCTGAGTGCATTAGTTAAAACGGTGGAAAATGTAAAGTATTGTTTTGCACCAGTGAAAGTAGTAACGTTAGGCCGCGGACGGTCTGTGGGTAATTGGAGTACAGGTAACTCACCCTTGAGTTGTTGTTTCCAATAATTTAATTGGGTTGTGAGGAATTCACCTTGGATGCGATCGCGCTGCCAAATGGTAAAATCTGCATACTGAATGGGGAGTTCAGGTAAGGGAGAGGGCTGATTTGTAGAGAAAGCAGCGTACAGTGTTGACAACTCCCGCAGGAACACACCACAAGACCATCCATCCGTGATAATGTGGTGCATGGTAACAAGCAAAACGTGTTCCTCTTCACTCAAGCGTACTAAAGTTGCTCTGACTAAAAGTCCTTTTGCTAAATTAAAAGCTTTTCTTGCTTCCTCTACTGCAATTTGTTTAACCTCTGATTCCCAATTTTTACCAGAAAAATGCTCAAAATTAATAATAGGTAAATCCCAATTTAATTGGGGTACAATCTCCTGTACTGGCTCTCCATTTACAAGTGTAAAATTTGTACGCCAAACTTCGTGACGGTTGAGGATTTCATTCAAACTTTGTTGAAAGACTGTAATATTTAGCTGTCCTTTAATATGAAAAGCAATAGGAATATTATAGAAAGAACTCCCGTGATAAAGTTGGTCAATAAACCATAGTCTTTGTTGGGAGAAAGATAAAGGAATAGTCTCAGAAAGTTGACGCTTGGGAATAGTATCGGCTTGAAACTTTCCTCCCTTCCATTTTTCTAAAAGGGCTTTTTTAGCGGGTGATAAATTCAAGTATTTTTTATCCATGATTTGCACCTATAGGCATCCTAAATCTTTCGTATTAAATTGTGTATGAACTATATAACAGTCCAATTCATAACATATCTAATTTTAGATGTGTGTAACCTTATGATTTATCTGAAGACATATATCTCATCTCTACATTTATAATTGCACTTTATATTGCTTTCTTTTGACAAACAAAGCAAGCCATACTATTATCGTCAGAACCAAAATCTTTGAGTTTGTAATGACTAATATCTTTAAAACCAGCTTTTTCTAGGCTTGATTGCACGTCTGCTAAAAAGAAATCTTTTCTGAACCAAGTAGTATCTGAACGGTTCCAAATATTTTCTATTAACTCAAATCCAGTAACCTTAATTTCCCAAATTCTTTCTTCTGGTTTATAGTGGAATATTTCAATCAGCGCACATTCCTGATTAACATTAACATGGTCAAAAATTGGTGGAGCAATTTCATGGAACCAATCTGTTATGGGTATAGTAAATACAAATAATCCATTATCTCGCAGTGCTGCATAGACGTTTTTGAAAACAGATGTTAATTCTTCAATGTTTAAGATAAATAGTAGAACAACATGCGATAAAACGGCATCAAAAGTAGGTGGTAGTTCAAATTGACGTATGTCATTAAGGATAAAATTACTCTTAGGTGCGTTGATTCTGGCATAACGCAACAGTTCCTTAGAAGCATCAAGTCCAGTTATTTGATACCCTTTAAGATGAAGTTGTTGTACCAATTTTCCTGAACCACAACCAAGGTCGAGAATATCTGCTTCTTTAGGAATATGTTGTAGCATTAAGTTTTCTAAAATAGGTATTATACCTGCTAGTATTTCTTCATCTGTACTCTTTAATTCGTTCTGCATCCGAGCAAAAGCTTCATAATCTGGGATAGGGCTGAGTAGAGACATAAACTATTTTTCCTATTTGCAAATAAAGGTTGAAAATTGAATAATTATTGTGGCAGATTAGCTAAAAAAGATTCTACTTCTTTGTCAGATAACTCCTCAATTTTTTCCAACAGAAGTTGCTCAATCATTTCTGCTTGCTTAACTGGTATCATTGCTTCCAATAAAAGGTTACGTAGTGGTAAATCTACAGGAAACTTTGCTCGCAATCGAGAAACTAGTTGAGTTGCAATAATAGAGTCTCCTCCTAACTCATAAAAGTTGTCGTAAATACCCACTTGTGCAATTCCGAGTACCTCTTGCCATATTTGGGTAACTTGTTTTTCCAACTCATTTATTGGAGCGATATATGAATTACTAAGATTAGGTCTGGCGTAGTGTGAGGATAAGTCTACTTGAGAGGAAGATTGTAAATCTGGTACAGAATCTAAATTAAATGTGCGCTCCCACCTAGCTTTTATATCTATCGTAGAAACAACAACCTGAGTTCCTTTATCTAGAGATAATATTCGTTTAAATACTTCGACAACTTCTGTTGGAGTAATGGCTAATTCTACTCCGAATGCTTGTTCAAGTGTTTTTTGGTCTTGAGGTGTATTGAGTTGTATTTTGTCGCAGTTTACAACGTACCACGGCAAAGAATGATTTCGGTTGTGTCGGCTGGTAAAGGTATCTATGAAATGATTAGCTGCTGAATATAAACTTAACCCAAATCCTCCTAAAATAGAAGATAAAGAAGAGAATGCAATACAGAAATCTAATTCTTTATTCTTTAAGACTTGTTCTAATACAGTAATTTGGCGATGTTGAGAGTCAAATAAATTTCCTAATTCTATCTTACCAATTTCTGGAATTGAACTAAATATATTTTCACGCTTTATTCCAGTCGAATAAATAACCCCGTGAATTTTACCAATACTCTCAGGTGCAAGACTATCCTGCATTTGTTCATAGTTAGTTTTATCTGCACCCAAGACCAAAATTTCTGCACCCAACTCAGCCAATGCTTGCACTTTTTGGATTTTGCAGCTAACTTCATCTTCTGGCGTGTGAGTTTCCAGCCATTGTAAATATTCATCTTTTTCTGGAAAAGCAAAATCTTCGATAAATATCAGTTTGGCTTGTAGAGATTTTGCTAAATATTCTGCAAGTACAACTTCAATAGTTTCTAACCCACCAGGAAAAAGGTAAACACCCTGTTTCCTCAACGGTATTTTTTCTTCAACTACTGACTCTAAGCAAACTGGCTCAAATGTTTGTACCCAACGGTAGGAACCACGATAAGCAATAACTAAATCTGAAGATACATTTGTTAACTCACATAAAAGTTGGTCAATAATACTTTTATCATTTTTTTCTTCTCCATATTGTTGGTTTTTGAAGGCAATATCAATACACTTACAGTTAATATTAGGATATTCTTGAGTAATCACTTTACACAAACCTAATATTGTAGACTTTTCTGGGTTTAGTTTTTCATGCCCATTTACCTCTTGAATATTGTTTGATATGACATAAAGTTGTAATTGATCGCTAATTTCTAGTTTACTAAGAGTCTGCATTAAAAACAACAAACTGTTAAATTCTAAATAATCCTCTTTTTGCCTATTTTCAAGATTACTGATGCTCCATAAATAAGCAATATTTTGAGGGTTTTTTCCTATTAATATTAATTCTTTAAAAAGAGTATTGTAGTCTTCATTTATATATGGGTTAATTGTATAAACAGCCTGACTTATTTTACTAAATTTGTCCCCTATTTTAACCAAAATAGCATTTTTGAATGCATTAATTAGTTTATCACCAACATCACACTCATCAACAAAAAACAGCCATTGGTTCTGTGTACTTTCTATTTCATAAGAGGATGAATGAGGCCGCAAAGAGCGTTTCCATGAAGGAATATAAAACCAGTTAGCAATATCTTGTTTATTATCTAATATTCCTAACTGGCTACTTAAAGAAGGTGATGAAGATTTAGCATCAATCCAGTATCTTTGTCGTTCAAAAGGGTAAGTGGGCAAGGGTAAACGATGACGCCGTTCGTGAGTATAAAATTCTGACCAATCTATTTCTACACCAGAAAGCCATAACCTACCTAATGTTTGCAACAACCAAGCAACGTCGGATTGTTCTTCTTTGATATGACGTAATGAACTCACTACTTGCTGTTTAGCATTTTTATCTAAATGCTGTGTCGTTAATGTACTTAAAGTTCGTCCTGGTCCCACCTCTAGAAAAACACCTTCAAACTGGTTTAACAGTAGAGATATACCATCAGAAAATCTCACAGTTTGTCGTAGATGTTGGCTCCAATAACTGGGATTTGTAGCTTGTTCATTGGTAATCCAACTACCAGTTACATTGGAAATAAAGCGTATCCGAGGTGGACTAAGCTTCACTTGTTTTAAAGTTTGGATAAATGCTTCTAATATTGGTGACATCATCGCAGAATGAAACGCATGAGATGTATGCAACAGCCGACATTCAACTCCTTGAGAATATAATTGGTTTTTTAAGGCAGAAATTGCTTCGTTAGTTCCAGAAACAACACAGGAAGATGGGCTGTTAATCGCTGCGATTTGTAGAGAATTATTATCCAACTTCTCTGATTCCAACAACAACCGTAAATCTTTTTCTGGAAGTTTAATTGCCAGCATACTTCCTGATGCTAACCGTTGCATCATTTGTCCTCTTTTTGCCACAATTACTAACGCATCTTCTAGAGAAAAAACACCTGCAATTGTGGCTGCTACATATTCCCCAATGCTGTGACCAATCATCGCCGCAGGTAGCACACCCCAAGACATGAATAACTGAGCTAAGGCGTACTCAATGACAAATAATGCTGGTTGGGTGAGCGCTGTTTGTTGTAGTTGTTGGGTAGCTGCTTCAATTTGTTCTTGTTGTGGAAAGAGTAGATGACGGATATCAAGATTGAGTTGGGGTTGCAAAATAACAGCGCAAGTATCTATATATTTTTTAAATGTCGGTTCAGTTTCGTATAATTCCCTTCCCATGTTTGCATATTGCGCCCCTTGTCCAGAAAACATGAAGATGACTGGACAATGATTTGACTGGCGCTGATAAGTAAAAATACGTTGTGGATCGAAAGAAGTTAGCGTTTTTACTGCATCACCCACACCTTGACAAACTAGTATGCGGCGATAGTCAAAACCCCGACGACCTACTTGTAGGGTGTAAGCAACATCAGGTAAGCTAATATTTGGATTTTGCTCCAAGTAAGTATATAGTTGGGCTGTTGCAGTTTCCAGAGCCGTGCTGGTTTTGGCTGAAAGCAGTAACAATTGCCAAGGACGGGAAGCGCTAGAAGCTTCAATTACTGGAGCTTCTTCTAAAATTACATGGGCATTAGTCCCGCCAATGCCGAAAGAACTTACACCTGCTCTTTTGGGTGTAGAATTGGTTTGCCAGTCTGATAATTTCGTGTTGACGTAAAAAGGGCTATTGGCAAAGTCTATCTCTGGGTTGGGTTGTTGAAAGTGTAAACTAGGAGGTATTTTTTTATACTTTAACGCCAAGACCGTTTTGATTAATCCTGCCACACCCGATGCTGTATTTAAATGTCCAACATTGGTTTTTACTGATGCAATCGCGCAAAATCCCTTTTCTTGAGTCCGTGCAAATACTTTTTTCAAGGCACTAATTTCAATCGGATCTCCCAATTGCGTACCAGTTCCATGAGTTTCGATGTAAGTGATTGTTTCAGGAGTAACGCCGGCGATCGCCTGAGCCTCAGCAATCACCTCAGCTTGACCACTCACACTAGGAGCCGTATATCCCACTTTTGCTGCACCATCATTATTAATGGCTGAACCTTTAATTACTGCATGAATGCAATCACCATCTGCTAAAGCATCTTCTAATCTTTTGAGAACAACAAGACCGACTCCATTCCCGAAAATAGTTCCTTGGGAACTAGCATCAAAGGCTCGACAGTGACCATCGGGAGAAGTGATACCTCCTTCTTGATAAAAATAACCTTCTTTTTGCAGAGATTCAATACAAATACCACCAGCTAAAGCCATGTCGCACTCATAATTTAGCAATCCTTGACACGCTGAGTGAACGGCTACCAATGATGTAGAACAAGAAGTTTGAATATTGATACTTGGCCCTTTAAGGTTCAATTTATATGAAACTCGTGTAGCGGCGAAATCCTGACTATTGCCATATATAATCGGAAGACCCATCGATTCAATTAGGTCAGGGTGGGAACTTAAATTTCTCAGAAAGTAAGAACTCATATTGGTTCCCACATAAACACCAGTCAAGCCTTTGCCTGAAGCAGGTTCATAACCAGCATTTTCCAATGCTTCCCAAGCACATTCGATAAGAATACGATGCTGAGGATCTATAGTTTCAGCTTCCCTTGGCGATAAATCAAAAAAAGAAGCGTCAAACATCTCAATATCTGACAAAATAGCACCAGCTTTTACATATTGAGGATTACTCAGCCATGTTGGATCTATGCCTGAAGCCTCTAATTCCTCATCACTAAAGAAAGAAATTGACTCTCGTCCCTCGCACAAATTTTGCCAAAATTCATCAACATTTTTGGCTCCTGGAAAACGACCAACTATACCGATGACAGCTATGCCTTTAGTAGAATCGTCTATTTGTTGATTAGACATCTATTTTTCTCCTTTGCTTCATTAATTGTCGCTTTTCCTGCATAGCTGCTTCTTTTCTGCTAGCACGGTTATCAGCTTGTTGAAATATCGTTTCTTCAATCTGCTTTCCACCGATATATTCAGCTAAAGTACTTACTGTCGAATATTCAAATAAATCAGCAATTGATAAATTTTTGTTTAATGTTTTTATGATTTTACTGCGAACCTGAATTATTAATAAAGAATCTCCTCCTAATTCAAAAAAATTATCATGAAGACCTACATTTTTTATTCCCAGAATCTCTTGCCAAATATTGGCAATTTTTTGTTCAATCTCATTGCTAGGAACAATGTAAGGATTCTGTAAATCCGGTCTCGAATATAGTAAAAAATTGTTTTGCTTGCTCTCGCTTTCTTGTTGCAATGATTCGAGCTTTACCCATTGTTTAATTCTAGCTTGAAGTTCTCCAGTGGAAACAACTATGTGATTAAGTGCAGCACAATTTAAAATTCTTTCAAAAGCTTTGACCCCTTCTTCCGATTTAATCGTCAATTCAGTCAAATTTGCATCTAAATCTGTATTTTGCTCATTTTCATTTATGTTTTCTATTTGCCAGCCATCCCAACTTATGCTACTCCATGAAAGAGGATAATTTTGATTATGCTGCTGTACAAAAGTATCCATAAAGTTATTAGCTGCTGAGTAGGCAACAAATCTTAATCCTCCTAAAACCGAGGATAATGAAGATAGCAGTAAACAAAAATCAATCTCTATATTTTCTAAAAGCTTTTCTAAGGTTAAAAGTCCATATATTTTGGGTTTAAATTGATGTTCGCAATCAAGCTGACTGATATTTTCAATTGATTCAAAAGATTTACCTTGAACAACTCCAGCCGCATGAATAACACCATTTAGTTGACCAAATTGCTGTTGAGCTTGATCAATAGCATTTTGCATTTGTTGTATCTTGCTCACATCAGCACTCACCACTAAAACTTCTGCACCTAAATGTTCTAGTTCCTGAACTTTACGAATTTTATAACTAGTACTATCAGTTTCATCATGAGTATTAAGCCATTGTTCCCATTCGTCTTTTTTAGGTAAAGCAGAACGTCCCGTCAACAGTAACTTTGCTTGTACAGTTCGAGCCAAGTATTCTGCCAAAACAAGTCCAATACTACCGAGTCCGCCTGTAATTAAATAGACTCCTTTTTCTCTGAGTCGAGGCTTTTCGATTTTAGTTTTCTCAAGGCGCACTGGCTCAAAAGTTTGCACCCAACGATTCAAACTTCTATAAGCAATGAATTTTTCAGAATCGGTAACTTTCAATTCTGCCAGCAATTGTTCTAGAAGTTTTTCTTCTTGCCAACTTCCGTATTCTGGAAGTATAACATCAATACTCCGACAGTTTATATTTGAATATTCTTGAGAGATAACTTTAATTGGGCCAAGTAAAGTGGCTTTCTCTGGAGAAATAACTTCATTTCCTGTCACTGCCTGTAGATCGTTAGAAATAACCGTGATTTCAAAACCTTCAGTATTGTCTTGTCTTCCCAGAGCTTGGGCAAGAAATAGGAGACTATAAAATCCTATCGTTTGAGCTTGATTAACTTTTTCAATTTCTAATTTGTGGTTATTGCTCGGTGTGACATTCCATAAATGTATAATTCTTTTTGGTAATTTTTCTTGTTTAAATATTTCCTGTATGAGAATATCATAATCATGATTAATTTGAGGATTTATAGTATATTTAAATTCACTTTTCTTAGTAAAATTATCACCAATCTTTACAGTAATTACATCCTGGTTTTGTTTTTCTAATTCGTTTACTAATTTGATACCAAATCCACATTCATCCACAAACACCAAAACGCTGGATTTCTGAGATAAGGATTCTTGATGTTGGAGTGGTAGTGGAGCTAAAGAAGGCTTCCAAAAAGGAATATAAAACCAGTCAGCTATATCAGCTTTTTTAGTCAGTGATACTGGAGCGCGTAAGCGTCGTCGGTCGTAGGCATCGCTATTTTGTTCTGGCTTTTGAGGCTCAATCCAATATCTTTGTCGTTCAAAGGGGTAGGTGGGTAAAGGTAGACGATGACGGAATTCGTGAGTATAAAATCTTGACCAATCGATATCTACACCAGAAAGCCACAACCGACTTAATGTTTGCAACAACAAGTTACTATCTGATACTTGTTCTTTAACATGGCGTAAAGAAGTCAGCACCACCTGTTTAGCACTTCTATCTAAATGTTGTTTTGTGAGTGTACTTAAAGTATGTCCCGGCCCAACCTCCAGAAAAATCCCTTCAAACTGCTGTATCAATTGGCATATACCATCTGAAAATCTCACAGTTTGTCGTAAATGCTGCCCCCAATAACTGGGATTTGTAGCTTGTTCATTGGTAATCCAACTACCAGTTACATTAGAAATAAAGCGTATCTGAGGTGGATTCAGTTGAAATTTACTTACCCACTGCACAAACTCCTCTAATATTGGTGACATCATCGCAGAATGGAACGCATGAGATGTATGCAACAGACGACATTCAACTTCTTGAGAGGATAATTGTTTTTGTAGTGTAGTAACTGCCTCGTTTGTTCCAGAAACAACACATGAAGATGGGCTATTAATAACTGCTAGTTCTAGAGAATCTTTATACAATGCCTCTGTTTTTAAGAGTAACTGTACGTCTTTTTCTGGAAGTCTAATTGCCAGCATACTTCCTGTGGATAATTGTTGCATCATTAGTCCTCTTTTTGCCATAATTGCTAGGGCATCTTCTAAAGAGAATACACCTGCTACAGTTGCTGCAACATATTCCCCAATGCTGTGACCAATCATTGCTTCTGGACGTATCCCCCATTCCATGAATAATTGAGCGAGGGCATATTCAATGACAAATAATGCACTTTGGGTAAAAGCTGTTTGTTGTATTTGAAAAGAAGCACTTTCAACATCTTGTTCCCTGGGATAAAGTAGGCGACGAATATCAACACCAAGGTAAGGTTGCAATATAACAGCGCAATTATCTATATGTTGTTTAAATGTTGCTTCCCTTTCGTATAATTCCTTTGCCATATTTACATATTGCGCCCCTTGCCCTGAAAACATGAAGACGACTGGGCAGTGACTAGGCTTGTAATAGTTAGTAAAAACACGTTGTGGGTCGAGGTCAGCTAGCGCTTTAACTGCATCTTCAAGATCGCGACAAAGGACTATGCGACGATGATTAAAAGCTTGACGACCCACTTGTAGGGTGTATGCAACATCAGGTAGCTTAATCTCAGAATTTTGCTGCAAATGGGCACTCAGTTGTGCTGTTGCAGTTTCTAAAGCCGTGCTGGTTTTGGCTGAGAGAACTAACAACTGCCAAGGACGCGAGGAACTCGAAGCAGGAATTACTGGAGCTTCTTCTAAAATCACATGGGCATTAGTCCCGCCAATACCAAAAGAACTTACACCTGCTCTGCGAGGTGTATCATTAGTTTGCCACTTTGATAATTTGGTGTTGACGTAAAACGGGCTGTTAGTAAAGTCTATTTGTGGATTTGGCTCCTGAAAGTGCAAGCTAGGAGGTATTTGTTGATGTTTTAATGCCAGGACTGTTTTAATTAATCCTGTCACACCTGCTGCTGTATCCAAATGCCCAATATTAGTCTTAACTGAACCAATAGCACAAAAACCTTTTTTATTTGTGCTAGCACGAAAAGCTTGTGTGAGAGCCTTAATTTCAATCGGGTCTCCTAAAATAGTTCCTGTACCATGCGCTTCTACATAAGTAATAGTCTCAGGCTCAACTCCAGCTAAGGCTAAAGCTTCTAAAATTACTTCCCTTTGACCATCAACACTAGGGGCTGTATATCCAACTTTTAAAGAACCATCGTTATTGACAGATGAACCCTTGATTACTGCATGAATAAAATCACCATCAGCAATAGCATCTTCTAATCTTTTCAATACCACTACACCTAAACCATTGCCACCATTAGTTCCTTTGGCTTGAGCGTCAAAAGCTCGGCAATGACCATCAGGAGAGTGAATTCCTCCTTGCTGATAGTGATAACCAGTTTTTTGCAACGCTCCAACAGTAACACCCCCTGCTAAAACAATATCACTTTCACCATTGAGCAAACTTTGGCAAGCTAAATGCACAGCAACCAATGATGTAGAACAGGCAGTTTGAACGTTGATACTTGGCCCTCTCAAGTTCAATTTGTAAGAAACTTGCGTAGGTAAAAAGTCTTTGTCGTTTCCAATCAAAATTTGGTGGCTGTCTACCGATTCCATCAAATCTCGATTTGAATATAAGTTTGAAAGTAGGTATGTACTTGCAGCGACACCGGCGAAAACACCTATTTGACCGCTATAAGTTTCTGAGTTATAGCCAGCATTTTCTAAAGCTTCCCAAACACATTCTAGAAAAAGCCGATGCTGTGGATCTGTAATCTCAGCTTCTCTGGGAGAAAAGCCAAAAAATGCAGCATCAAATAAATCTATATTTTCTAATATACCGCTTGCTTTCACATAATTTGGATCGTTAAGCAATGACGGATCTACCCCAGTAGATATTAGTTCCTCATCTGTGAAAAAAGAAATTGACTCTACACCATTGCGTAGGTTTTCCCAAAATCTATCAACTTTATTTGCTCCAGGAAAACGACCTGCAATACCAATAATAGCAATTTCGTCTTTATCTGCTATATCCATAAGTAAAAGCCCGAACCTAAATATTTTTGGTCAACATCAAAGTATTGAATGAAAATTATTTAATTGAAATTTCAGAAGCAATCTGAACCTGATCGTTTAAAACTGCGTCAATATCTTCTTCAGTAGTTAATGGATTGGCAATGACAGCACGCATGGCAATCACAGTAATTTCTTTATCAAACTTTATACTATTTTTTGTAGTTCGTGAGATAAAAGTGCGACCAATATGACGCTGCATTTTTTGTAAATGCTCATTAAAATTATTAACAATTTCATTATCTTTTTCTGTTAACTGCTTATTGGCAATAGCTTCTCTAAATTTCTCTGGGACATACCGATAAATCAACAAATTGGTATCAGGCTCTGCCAACAATTCAAATTCAGGCATAGCTGAAATACGAGCAGCCATGTATTGAGTTTTTCTGATTCCTTCATCAATTAAAAACTCATATCCCTTAAGCCCAATTAGCTTTAAACCAGCGTGTAAAAATAAAGCCATGCCAGGTCGAGAACCTTCCAAAGCACGTTTACCTAAATCAAACGATCCCTTACGCATGGTATAACTAGCCTGTTTTTCTATTGAAGAAGCTAGATAAGGATCGCGGAAAAAGACCATACCAATACCCATTGGTAAATACAATTGTTTATGTCCATCAATGGTTACTGAATCAGCTTTTTCAATACCAGCAAGCTTATGTTGATGTTTTCTAGAAAAGATAACTGGTCCACCCCAAGCAGCATCTACATGAAAATGTATATTATTTTCTTGAGCGATCTCCGCAATATCTTCTAAGGGATCGACACTACCAGAATCTGTAGTTCCAGCAATGCCAACAATGGCTATAATATGTAAGTTTTGTTCACGGCATTCTGCAACAGCTTGACGTAGTGCTTGTATGTTAACTCGATTGTTAGGGTCAACGCTTACTCTAATCAAATTTTGGGTACTAATTCCCATCAAATCTGCAACTTTATCAAAGGAAAAATGCATCAGTTCGGAGCCAATCACAACTGCTCCTTTGTAGCCATAAAAATTTAAAGCTGCTGTTAAACCTTCTTTTTCTACGCCTAAAAAGTCATTTTTTGCTCCCAAAGATTTATTTCGGGCGCACCACAGTGCTGTGATATTAGCTGTTGTACCACCAGAAGTTAAAATTCCTAATGTACTCTGATTATTTTGAATATGCTGAGTATAAAAATTATCAGAAAAACTATAAATTTGTCGATGCATCATTGCTAAAGCTTCACGCTCATAAAAGCTCAAAGCTTTAGCAGTCTCTATTTTGACAGCGTTTTGATTCATTGCTGTCATTAGTTTAGCTATAGGTCGTACAAAAGAAGGAAGTGCTGAGGTCATGTGACCGATAAATTGTGGCGAAGATGTATGTATAGAGTGGGAAATAACGTTATCGCCTAAGTACTGGAAATAGCTTTCAAAATCAGTAGGTTCTAAAGGTATTTTACTTTCTGTGAAATTGTTAATTATCAAGTCAATTTCAATATTAGTATTTACATTTTTTGTAATTAAAAAATCTTCAGTGAAATCATTAACTATCTCATCTATCTGGGTTTCAGTAGATTTCCCTAGAGTAGGTACAAACATTTCTTTTACATACTCACCAATTTCCGAATTTAATATCCGCTCAGTTTGAGAAAAGCTATTTGTAGATAATAAACTTCTTTCACTTAATGTCATTTTGTCTCCTACAATAGGTAAATTTTGTGCTGCACGATCGCTCGTCTTTAGGACTTAAGCAAAAACCTCTGATCCTTGTTCTCTACGTCGTCTATGATTATTTTCTTGAATTTTATAAATTTTGTTCACCTGATTGAGACGAAACACCGCTTTCCTTGATTGCTGTTCGATGTTCTTTTCTGGCTTGTTTTCGACGCTGTAATGAAGCTGTCCTACCTTCAGAAACATGAGAATGTTTGATAAAAGATGTTTCTTCCTTTGATTCCTGATTAAAATATCTAGCTAGGTGACTAATGGTTGGATATTGAAACATTTCTACCAACAGAAAATCTCTCGGAAATATTTTTTGCAATTTACTATGAATCTGAACTAAAAGCAGCGAATGACCACCGAGTTCAAAGAAGTTATCATGGATTCCTATGTTCTCAACATTAAGTACTTCTTGCCAAATATCGGTAATAGTTTTTTCAACCTCAGTTTGGGGTGGCTGGTAAACTGCTTCCAATTCGGGGCGTGCTGTATCAGGTGCTGGTAGTGCAAAACGATCGACCTTTCCATTTGGTGTTAGTGGTAGCGCCTCCAGTGTGATAAAAGCTGTTGGCATCATGTAGTTTGGTAACTTTGACTCTAAGAAGTTACGTAGTTCAGAAATTATTAGTGTTTGCTCTCTTTGAGCAACTATATAGGCTACTAAATTTTTAGAATCTATTGAATCTTCACGTACTACAACTACAGTTTCTCGTACTGCTGGGTGTTGTGTGATGAGTGCTTCAATTTCTCCCAGTTCAATGCGGAAACCACGCACTTTTACTTGGTGGTCAATACGACCAATGTATTCTATTTCTCCACTGGGTAAATAGCGCGCTATGTCCCCGGTTTTATAAAGACGCCCTGCTTTGTCGTGAAAGGGATTGGGAATGAATTTCTCTGCGGTCAAATCTGGACGATTTAAGTAGCCTCTACCGATTCCCACACCACCAATATAAACTTCACCCAGTATACCAACAGGGACAGGGTTAAGATATTGATCCAGCAAATAAATCTGGATGTTTGCAATTGGGCGACCGATGGGAACTATCTTTTGATTGCTAAAACTATCTTGACATTGCCAAAAAGTCACATCTACAGCAGTTTCTGTTGGACCATAGAGATTATGCAATTGGGCATCAAGTCGATTAAAAAAGCGCTGTTGAAGTTCAACTGGCAACGCCTCACCACTCACCATCACTTTTACTAGAGACTGACATCTTTCTAATCCATCTGCTGATAGAAATACTTGCATCATTGACGGGACAAAATGTAAAGTTGTAATTTTCTCCTGTAAAATTAAATTAACTAGATAGTTGGGATCTTTATGTCCTTCTGGTTGAGCTACTACTAAGCGCGCACCCACGATCAACGTCCAAAAAAACTCCCAGACTGAAACATCGAAACTGAAAGGAGTTTTCTGCAACACACTATCTGCTGCTGTTAATTGGTAAGCGTCTTGCATCCAAAGTAAGCGATTGCAGATTCCTCGATGAGTGTTCATCGCACCTTTTGGTTGACCTGTAGAACCGGAGGTGTAAATGACGTAAGCAAGGTTATCGACTGTGATGTTGCATCCAGGATTTTCTGTGTTTTCATCGGCAATTAGTTCCCAGTCGCTATCAATGCAAATTACTTGAGCTTGATTAGGGAGTAGATTTTTTACTAAGTTTTGTTGTGTTAACAATACGCCTGGACAAGAGTCTTCTAACATATAAGCCAAGCGTTCTTTGGGATAGCTAGGGTCTAATGGTATATATGCACCACCTGCTTTGAGGATGGCTAATAACCCGATGACCATAGAGAGCGATCGCTCTACACAAATTCCCACCAATACCTCTGGTTTTACTCCCAATGAACGCAAGTAATGCGCCAATTGGTTAGCTTTCGTGTTTAGTTGGCGATAAGTTAACTGCTCCGATTCAAACACTACTGCTACTGCATCAGGTGTGCGTTCTACTTGCGCTTCAAATAACTGATGGATGCACTGTTCTTGAGGATACTTAACTTCTGTATCATTCCACTCCAACAGCAATTGATATTTTTCTTGTGCAGTCAGTAGCGGCAAGTCTCGAAGTTGTTGTTCGGGATTAGCAACTATACCTTCCAGTAAAGTTTTTAAATGTCCTAATATTCTGTTAATCGTGGCACTATCAAAACAACGGGTATCATACCCAATCGACAGTAATAAATTTGAACCTGGATATACTTGTATAGTCAGAGGATAATTCGTCTTTTCAAATATCCGAGCTTCACCAAGTGCCAGACTTTCAGCTAGCTTTTCTTTAGTACTATCTATTAAGTAATTATTAAAACTTAAAATGCTTTCAAATAGTGGCAAACCACGAGGAATTTCACTCCACTGTTGAATCTGTAACAGTGGACTATACTCATACTGACGCATTTCCACTTCTTGAACTTGCAGCTTTTTTAACCAAGGTATAAGTAAAGCATCACTCTCTACTTGTACTCGTAGCGGCAATGTGTTGGCGAAAAGTCCCATCATGGACTCTGCTTCTGCCAATTCAGTAGGTCTGCCTGAAGATGTGGCACCAAAAACTATATCTGACTCACCACTATAGCGGCTTAAAAGTATAGCCCAGGCTCCTTTTAGTAGGATATTTAAAGTCAGGTGATACTTTCGCGTCAGGGAATTTAAGGCATCTGTAGTTGTTACCGAGAGTAGAATTTTTTGACAATCATGGTCTTCGTTTTCCTTAGACAAAGTATCGGTAGCTTTGTCCATCATTAGTGGTGTCGGTACCGTAAATCCTCTAAGCGTCTCGCGCCAGTAAACTTCAGCCTTTGATATATCTTGCTGCTGTAGCCAAGAAATGTATTCTCTAAAAGGACGAGGGCGTTCTAGATATAAATCCTGACCTTTGTAAAAGGCATTATAGAATTCATAGAATTCTTTCCATAGCCATGTTAAAGACCACCCTTCCATCAATATATGGTGATAGCTAAAGACAAATTGATAAGCTTTATCAGCTACCTGAATTAATGCCAGACGGATTAGTGGAACCTGGGAAAGTGTAAAGCCTTGTTTGCAATCTGCTGCTAAAAAAGCTTCTAAGTGCTTTTCTTGTTCCTGCGAAGAAAGTTCGCGCCAGTCTTGAAAATCCCAAGGCAAATCTACTTGTCGATATACCACTTGATATGGCTTATCAAGATTTTCCCAGTAGAAAGAGGTACGCAAAATTGGATGCCGATCTAAAACTCGCTGCCATGCTTTTTGGAAAGCTGGAACATCAACTTGAGTTTGTAAGGCGTAGCAAAACTGCTCAAAGTACATCCCCGAATTAGGTGTAACCAGTGTGTGAAAAAGCATACCCTGCTGTAAAGGTGAAAGTTCGTATATATCTTCAATATTGTTTTGGTTCATGGAAAATTACTCCTAGATCACTGACCAATCTGAGCCAGCAAGTTACTCAAATTTTCTTGATTGATGTTTGCTGCCGAAAAGTCTGAAGGGGTATACTCTACTGCTTCTAGGGAGCGAGAATGGGTGATAAGAGATTTGAGGGCTTCGACAAAATTATGAGATAGTTTCTCTATAGTCTCGCGTCTATGCACATTTGTGCTATAGCTAAATTCCAGTCTTAACTGACCTTCTTCATTAACCCATGCGGTCACGCCTAGCAAATGAGGACTAGTTCCTTGGAGACTATACGCTGATCCGGTGGATTCTTCAGTCGGTCTGAGCATAGAAGATTGATCAAAGCTTTTACCAAATTGACCAAGGTAGAGAAAAAATACTTCTGCTTGGGGAAGCGATCGCATTTTCTCTGTAAGTGTTGTATCCTCGCTCAAATAGCGTAATACTCCATGATCAATGGTTCTACTAGAAATGTTACGAAACTGCTCTTTAACGGCTTTCAATGCATCCCCTGGATTCTCAGCCCCTTCTAAATCCAACAGCACAGGATAAAGAGTAGTCAGCCAACCTACTGTCCGTGATACATCCACATTTTCTATAATGGTATTTCCGTCCCGTGCATCTTCTTCGGTATTAAACAGTAGCCATTTTATGCCTGTCCATTGTTTAAAAGCTTGTACAAGAGTAGTCAGCAGAACTTCTTGTGTATTAGTTCGATAAACTGCTAGAACCTCCTGAAGTAATGCCTGAGTTTCTGTTTCGGTTAACGCTACTGAGACACTTTCACCTGATGCTACAGTGTTAATGCCTCCTGGATAATCGATTGGTAAGCGATAAACCTGTTTGTAACGTTCACTGAGGCAGGAATTTAGCCTTTTTTGTAACTCTGCTGATTGAGCGTATTCCTTTAGTCGTTCAGACCACTGTTTGAAAGAGGTTGTTTTCTGGGGCAGTTGAATGGCTTTACCTTGGCGAAGCTGTTGATAAGCAGTCTCAAGATCCTCTAGTAAGATTCGCCAAGAGCCGAAATCCACTGCCAAGTGGTGGATGATAATTAGCAAGCGGCTTGATTTATTGACACCCAAATCAAAAAGAACACCCCGCACAATTGGCCCATCTGATAAGTTTAAACTAGCTTGTAGTTCCGTGGCGGTTGCTTCCATCAAAGATTTTTGAACATCAGGTGACAATGCTGATAAATCTCTATGTATCAAATTCACCTGTTTTTCCAAGCCATTATTCACTTGTTGCCAGCCAGATTCAGAGGGGATAAACCGGAGGCGAAGTGCATCATGGTGGATGAATAAATGCTGCCATGCTTGTTCAAACAAAACTGGATTGATAGCTTGCATTACCTCTACAAAAAATGCCATGTTCCAGTGATCCGGTTTTGATAAATTCTGTTCAAAGAACCAGTGCTGGATAGGCGTCAGAGGTAGCGAACCAGTTACTAAACCCTGCTCAGTCTGGACAATTTGCTTTGTACTTGTCACCTCTGCCAGTTCAGCAATTGTCTGATGCTCAAACAATTGTTGAGGGGCAAGCCGATAACCTGCTTTCGCAGCTCTGGCGCTAACTTGAATGCCAAGTACAGAATCTCCCCCTAACTCAAAAAAGTTATCGTCAATACCTACTTGCTCAATTCCCAAAAGTTCTTGCCAGATATTGGCAATGGTTTGCTCTACCTCATTTCTAGGAGCAACATAGTCATTATCTAAATTAGGTCTTAAATAAGATGAAGCGGAAGTGGTTTTTGATGTTAGTTGAGAATTTTGACTAAATTCAAGTTTTATCCATCTGCTGATGCTAGTTTGCAAATCTACCGTTGATATGACTACTTGAGGGAATTTATTTACAGATAAGGCACGTTTAAAAACCTCCAGTCCTTCTTGGCTTGTCATCACCGAATCTGCACCTTTGGTTAAGGTTACTGATTCCGAAGATTCTTGAGTAATCCAATCGCCATAATTGATACTCAGCCAGGGGAAAAGGCTTGTTTGATTATGTTTATATACAAAAGCATCAGTGAATATATGCGCTGCTGGATAAGCAGCTATGCCCATTACCCCCAAAACAGATGCTAATGAGGATATTACTACACAGAAATCAAGCTCTTTTCCTTTTAGGATATTTTCTAATACAAATAATCCATAGCCTGTTGAGCTTAATTGGCTTTCACACTCAGTTTTAGTTATCTGTTGAATATTGCTAAACAACTTTATGCCTGCTGCATGAATGACACCATGAATTTCACCAAAGCGGTTTGATGCCTGAATCATTACTGCTTGCATTTGTTCGAGATTCGCAACATCGGCGCGGCAAATTAGAACCTCAGCACCTAATGCTTCTAATGCTTGCACTTTCTGAATTTTGCGACTGATATGATCGTTATCATCATGATTTGCTAGCCATTGCGACCAATCTTGTTTTGCCGGAAAATTGGAACGCCCTGTGAGAATTAGTTTGGTGTGTGCTGTTTGGGCGAGATATTCTGCCAGCAGCAAGCCAATATCTCCCAAACCACCAATAATTAAGTATACTCCTTCATCTTTGATGGGAATTGTTTCTTTATTTGGCTCTTCAAGTTGTATTGGTTCAAAAGTTTGCACCCAACGATGTTTGCCACGGTAGGCAATCATATTCTCAGATGTTGTTTGAGTCAGTTCTGTTACCAGCTGGTCTATGAGTTGACTGTTTTGGGATATTCTTGATTCAGGAATGACTACATCAATATTACGACAGGTGATGTTGGGATACTCTTGGGGAATCACCTTACAGATTCCCATGACAGTAGCCTTTTCCGGGCACAAGTTTTCGTCGCCGTTTACCTCTTGCACATTGTTAGTAACAACTGAAATTTGGATAGTATCAGTAATTTCTTGTCTTCCCAACGCTTGTGCTAAGAAAAGTAAACTATAAAAACCATTATTTTGACATTCTTCAAAGAAGTGATGGGATGATTCTGGTTGTGTGTTGGGGATGAGACTCCAAAAATGAGCGAAATGCCATCCGGCACGCTCCGCGATCGCATTTGATTTTAAATCCCATACTTCCTTCAGCAAGGCATCATAGTCACTACCTGCTTGGGGATTAATTGCGTAAGAGCGATCACCTAGTTGTGTAAACTGCTCTCCAACAGTCACCCTAATCACATCATGTCCTTCTAATTCCAACTGTTTGGCAACTTGTAAACCTACTCCAGTAGTATCAATAAAGACTAAATAATTTAATTTGTGTGCTGATTTCGCTCCTATCTGTGGAGAACGTTTCCAGGAAGGGATATAAAACCAGTCAGCAATATCCGGTTTTTTCTGTAATGCTTGCGGCGATGACGTTGCCAAATTAGTTTCAGGATTAGCATCAATCCAGTAACGCTGACGTTCAAAAGGATATGTAGGTAAGGGCAGGCGATCGCGTTGTTGATCAGCATAAAAACCAGACCAATCTACCTTTACCCCTGCCAGCCAAAGGCGACCCAATGTATTCATTAAAAAGGCGACATCTGACTGTTGCTCATAGGAATGCCGCAGAGAAGGCAACATCACTGATTTGGCTCTATCATCACTTTCTAGACATTGTAGTGCGAAACTACTCAATGCTTGACCAGGGCCAACCTCCAATAAAATCGGATGATCTTTTTTCCACAGCTCTTGCACCCCCGAAGCAAAGCGTACTGCTTGGCAGAGGTGCTTCACCCAATAACTGGGATCTGTTGCTTGGTCTGCTGTAATCCAAGTTCCGGTGACGTTGGATAAATAGGGAATTTTCGGTGGTTTGAGGCTGAATGTTTGCACTAAATTGTGAAAGGTAGGTGCGATCGCCTCCATCATCACCGAATGAAAAGCATGAGAACTCTGTAAACGCTTACCAACTAAACCTCTTTCACTCAATTGTCGTTCTACTTCTTCGATAGCATCTGTAGCACCTGCAATCACACACAACGATGAGCCGTTGATTGCAGATAGAGAAATCTTCTCATTCAAGAAGGGCTGTATTTCCTCTTCAGAAAGCCCAATTGCCAACATTGCTCCTTCTGGCAACTCTTGAATCATTTGCGCTCTTTTAGCTACCAAAGTTAAAGCGTCTTCCAAAGACAAAACCTCGGACAGACACGCTGCTACATATTCACCAATGCTATAGCCAATCATTGCCGTCGGACGAATCCCCCACGATATCCACAATTGAGCTAAAGCGTATTCAATAACAAAAATAGCTGGTTGAGTGAGAAAGGTTTGATTCAGCTTTTGAGTGCGTAGATCTGCCTGTTCTGTTCCCCGACCTAACATTTTTCGCAAATCTAGCCCAGCAGAGAAAGTGCTTGGTTTATTTCCATTCTCACTGTTTCTATTGGGATACAGAACATCTCGCAAATCATTACCAAGGTGGGGTTTGAGGAGTTCGCAACATTGGTCAACACAGGTGCGAAATGTTGGCTCAGTTTGGTAAAGTTCAAGAGCCATATTAACGTAGTGAGTTCCTAGCCCAGAAAACATGAAGGCAACAGGACGTTGTTGCGTTTTTTCAGTACTGGTGAGAACTCGTTTTGGCTCTTGAAGTGCATTGATAGCATCTTGAATATCCCGACAGACAACTGTGCGCCGATGCTCGAAAGATCTACGCCCAACCTGCAATGTGTAAGCCACATCGGCAAGGTTTAAATCGGGATGCTCTTGGAAGTAATTAGCTAGATTTGTGGTAGCCGTTTCCAGTGCTGAATCGGTTTTGGCAGATAGCATCAACAACTGCCAAGGACGAGAGGAACTAGAAGCTTCGAGAACTGGAGCTTCTTCAAGAATCAGATGGGCATTGGTTCCTCCAAGTCCAAAGGAACTAACTCCTGCACGTCGAGGAGTGCCATGAGTCTGCCATTCCGAAAGTGTGGTATTGACGTAGAAAGGACTGTTAGCAAAGTCAATTTCTGGATTAGGCGAAGTGAAGTGTAAGCTGGGTGGTATCTGTTTGTGCTTGAGGGCTAAGACGGTTTTGATTAATCCCGTCACCCCAGCCGCAGTGTCCAAATGCCCAATATTGGTTTTGACGGAACCAATGGCGCAGAATCCTTTCTTCTGGGTACTAGAGCGAAAAGCTTGTGTCAAGGCAGCAATTTCAATGGGATCTCCTAAGACTGTTCCAGTACCGTGAGCCTCAATGTAAGTAATTGTCTCCGGTTCTACTTCGGCAACTACTTGGGCTGTTCTAATTACTTTTGCTTGGGTATCGATACGGGGTGCTGTGTAGCTTACTTTGAATGAACCATCATTATTGATTGCCGATCCTTTGATTACAGCATGAATCGTATCGCGATCGCTAAGAGCATCTTCTAATCGCTTCAACACGACAATGCCCACACCCTCACCGCCCACAGATCCCTTTGCCCCAGCATCAAATGCACGGCAATGTCCATCAGGAGATGCTATTCCCCCTTCTGTGTAGAGGTATCCAGCTTTTCTTGTCGCGCTTATGGCTACCCCACCAGCTAAAGCGATATCACATTCACCATTTAGCAAGCTCATGATAGCCAAGTGAACAGCAACTAATGAAGTTGAGCAGGCAGTTTGAACGGCATAACTGGGGCCTTCTAAGTTGAGTTTGTAAGAGACGCGCGTGGTTAGGAAATCTTTATTACCTGCAATTACGAGTTGCTGAGGATCAACAGAGTTGATAATATTTTGATTTAAATAAATATTAAGTAAATAGGTGTTCAAACTAGATCCAGCATAAACACCAACAGCACCTTTATAATTTTGGGAATCGTATCCAGCACTTTCCATAGCTGACCAAGCACACTCTAGAAAAAGCCGATGTTGCGGATCGGTAATTTCTGCTTCTCTGGGATTAAAGCCAAAGAATGAAGCGTCAAATAATTCTGCGTCTTCTAATATAGCGTGTGCTTTGACATAGTTAGGGTCATTTAATATAGATGAACTTATACCTGATGACAATAATTCTTCATCGCTGAAAAAAGATATTGATTCTACTCCATTTTGAATATTTCTCCAGAATTCATCAATATTTTTGGCCCCAGGAAAACGCCCTGTTAAGCCAATAATTGCTATTTCTGAACCATTTCTAGAATTTGGCACTGTCGAAATACTCATAGTTTCGGTTAATCCTTAATTTTTGAAAGACATTTTTTGTTTATTTTTACGAGAATATCTTTTTCATTTGACACTATTTGTCGTACAAAAAGGTTATTTTTGACTTTAACTTTATTAAAATAACCAGCTAAAGATATGAGATGACAATCCTAAATTTTATGTAAAAGCTTTTCTTTCTTCTCTACAAGACGCTAGGCGATCGCGGAAGCCTCTGGCAGAAAACGTGATTCTTTAATGCTAATTACTAGTGATTTGTAGAGCTAATTTATTAATAAGGGTAAGGGGATAAAGCTAAAAACCTCGCTCTTGGTGGGGGAAATGATCTGCATCATTATAGGATAGAGAAGGTAAAAACCGAGCCAATAGGAGGAGGGACAACCTGTGTTCATCCATTTTCCCTTTCCCCTTCTTGTTTATGATTTTTATTGCAAGTATTTTTTAATTAGTCTCAAATATATTAACGATAATTAGTGGCATTAGCAACAGAGGAACCATCGTGATTAAATATGAAAAAATTGATATTTATCAGCGTTACTTATAAGAAGGTATATTATATTTAGACATAGGACTATCCTTTTCAAGGTGATGAGACCTATTCTCATTCTGCCTTCAAAAGTGTGTCATATATATACATTAGACATCTCCGAACAAGAATGTAGAGACGTAGCAGTGCTACGTCTCTACAAGGGTTCTGGATAACGCATATTAAATTTGTAGGATTCGCAGACGAATATGATGTATTTAGGCATGAGTTCAAGGTGTGTTGACTAGATATTTACATAAGTCATCGATTACTGCATTCTTGCTAAAATATCAAAACCGCCCCAGTTTCCCCCATCTACAAAATAAACCTGATTTTTTTCAACTACCTTGAGTTGTTGCCACAAAGGTTTTTGTTGGAGTTTCTCTAAAAACTCATTAGCACCCTTCTGTCCCCGAACTAAAAAGAAGAGAACATCATCATCAATATTAGACAACTGTTCTTCAGAAATAGAGTTTGTATAGTAAAAATCTCCCCTTTGTCCTGATGGGCCTTGTAATCCAATATCCATTTAAACTACAAGCCGAAGCGAGTGTAAAGGTTAAAACTGCCAATAATAAATAAGTAAGGTGACGTAAAGATATTTTCACGAATACCTACTTCACACAATAGAAAAAGTGAATTATCTACGCTTCTATCCGTGAGGATAGAAGCGTAGGATACCAGTGGGTTTGCTCAAAACTGCCAGGAAATTGTGCCCTGTATTGTCAGGGGATCGCCAGGTATAATCCGATTTACATTTTGTGCAGAAACAAAATAATCAGTGTCGAACAAATTCTTGATATTGATCGCAGCTCGGTAATTGTCCCGCTTGTAATAAATAGCTGCATCTGTGCGTACATAACTAGGTAACTCAACCGTGTTGGCTAAGTCGGCTTGCCGATCTCCGTAGTAAAAAGCTCCTAAACCGAAGCCTAATCCTTTTAAACTGCCAGATTGAATTTCGTAAGTTGTCCATAGATTGAGCGCGTGTCTCGGCACATTATTCAGTTGATTACCCTGTGTCAATATGTTGTCTCTTGTGATTTCTGTATCAGTGTAGGCATAACCAGCAATGATGTTCCACCCTGGCGAGATTTCGCCAGAAATATCAAACTCAATCCCACGACTGCGCTGTTCCCCAACTTGAATAGTTCGTTGTGGATCATTTGGATCTTCGGCTGAGAGATTGGTGCGAGTCAAATCATAAAATGCCAAGGTTGTACTTAATCGGTCAGTCAAATCTGCTTTCACCCCGATTTCATACTGCGTTCCTCGCTCCGGTTCCGGCAAAGCTGGACCGAATAGATCTACCGCCTGATTGAATGAACGGCTATAGCTAGCGTAGAGTGAGATTGGTTTAATGGGCTGATAAACAATGCCAAGACGAGGGCTAAAAGCTTCTGTCTGCTCAAAGTCGGTTGTCTGGTTCAATAAATCCTCAGCCTCTTGATTAGCAATATCAAAGCGTCCACCCAAAAGTACTTTGAAGTTCTCTGTTAGGGTAATTTGATCCTGAAGGTAAAAGCCTAATTGTTGCGCCGTATTTTTGATATCAAAATCTGGAACACTAGCTCCTGTAGCAGTTCCATACACAGGATTGAAAACATTGAGAGTAGTAGTGTCATTGAAAAGAGCTTTGGAATTAGTGTCTGTTTTACTCAGGTTAAATCCAGCGACTAGCTCATGCTTGATACTACCTGTTGTCAACTTAGCGACCACATAATTGTCTAGATTATAATTATTTTGATCATAGTCAAAATTCTCAACGCCTCTTTCCAAGATACGCAAATCATCTTCTTGTAATCCGAAAGGAAACACAAGATTTCGTTTTAGGCGAAACAAAGAAGTCTGAAAAACGCTCCGCGCTTGCCAGTTCTCGCTAAAGCGATGTTCAAAATTATAGCCAATCCGAAATGCACTGTTAGATGCATCATTAAGATTAGGCTCACTCACAGAACGATTACGAGGAATTCTGCCATTGGGGTTAGGCAGGATGCTTCCCTGTGCGGGTATCCCAAAATCATACGGTCCCTCTGCAAGAGAATAGCTTGCTTCTAGAGTCAGCTTTGTTCTGTCACTAATTTGCCAGCTTAAAGTAGGTGCAATTAGATATTGCTGTTGCTCAAAGAAATCAACAAAGCTTTCGTTTGTTCCAGCAGAAGCATTCAGGCGATACAACACCGTTTTACTATCATTCAACGGGCCAGATAAATCAATTGCACCGCTATAGGTATTGTAGTTACCAACAGAAGTTTCCACAAAGTAGAACGGATCGCTCAATGGTTGCTTCGTGACTAAGTTGACCTTGCCACCTAGTCCGCCTTGACCGAATAGAACCGAAGCGGGCCCTTTGAGGACTTCAACCCGCTCAATATTTGAGCCAAATCCGACCTCACTGATTGAACGGTCTTGTATGCCATTGAGTAGAGTCTCTCCAAAAGCATCAAAGCCCCGAATTTTGATGACATTGAGAGGATCGCGGGGGCTTCTACCTCCTACCACTACACCTGGTGCATTTTTTAACACGTCTGTTAAGCGAGTTGCTTGCTGGTCTTTAATGACCTGTTGCGGTATGACCTGAATCGACTGGGGAATATCACGCAACGGCGTATTGGTTCTCGTGGCAGATGAGGTATCGGGAACGCGATACCCATCCTGTTCACCCGTCACCACCAACTCAATCGGTTCATCTTGCTGTGCTGTGGGTTCCTGCTGTGTTGTGGGTTCCTCCGGTTTCGTCTCAGTCGTCGGCTTCTCCGGTGGCTGCATCGCAGTTGCAGCAGATACTACCCCAAAAACCAAACCTGCATCATCATCAAATAATTCAACAGTTGGTAATGCTGCTGCACCTGTCACTGTCACCCGGATAGTATTTGCATCGAGATTCGTAACTGTGATCTCAGTAATTTCCGGAAGTGGTTTTTCGGAACGAAATGTGAAAGCATCACCATTGGGTAAACGGAGTTGTGAGTTAGGTATATCAGCAATAAAGTTATTCCCAGTACTGCGATTTGTGATTTGCAGTTGCGCCCCAATGGATGTCTGTAAAATTACCTCTACACCTTTTTCAGTGGGAGTAGCTTTAACTCCCGTAATCTGCACAATTTCTGATGAGGGTGCTGGCGACTGCACTAGCATTTGGGCACTAGTCTGGGGATGCTCTATCTCACTAATCTGGCGAATCTCTCTAATTGACTTGGAATTGCGTAGTACCGATGCGACAGATTTACTTTGTACCTCTTGCCTGGGTATTTCTTGAGCAGTGGCGCTCATTGCACCCCAAAACGAAACAGAACTTGCTACTAAGAAAATTTTCGATAACTGCTTTGGCTTCATTTACTACTCCACACACCCGTCACCATCATCTGACTGAAAATAACGTCAATAAGGCAGCAAATAGCTGAATTATTGAGATAAATTACTATCAAGTTGAAAAGAAATATTACAACTAATCGATAATTAATTGCAAGTATTTATCAGCTTTTCTTCACAAAGAGTGCCGAGCAAACAATCTCTGAATATCACGATTGTTTAGATATTTTTATTCGTCATGATTCGTGAATTGTCAGATGATGAGCAGTTTGTCAAGAGGCTGGAAACATGAAAATTTTCTGTTGGCAGATGACTTTCAGGAAAGCGTGAGTTCCACGAACCTCTCCCAATACGGTTCGGTTAAAGGGGAAAGGGAAAGGGGAAAAAACTTTTAACCCTTAACCTTTAACCTTTTCCCCAAAGGTAATTCTGAGTTCAAAATGCTTATCCGAACCGTATTGCTCCCTCTCCGACTCAAAGAGGGGCGGTTTTGCATAATAATACCAGGAAGAGGTTTTTTGAATGAGCTAATTTGGACACTACACGATCTGTCGAATTCACGTCAGGAAAAGGTAATAATTCTAGTTTAGGTACAGGTTTTCGGATGTTTTTGACTAGACCATTCGATCCATCCTTAAATATTTTCAATAGATTTCATTTTTTGCAGACGCTTTTTCTGTTGAGCTTTACCAGCTTCAATTTTTTCACTGATAATATCTGTTACACGAAAAGATGAGTTTCCATTTTTGACTTGATTAAAATAATCTACTAAAGAGTTTATAGTCGGATATCTAAACAGGTCAAGCATAGATAAATCACTCTGAATTACTTCACGCAATTTGCTATGAACCTGAACCAAAAGCAGCGAATGACCACCTAATTCAAAGAAATTATCATAGATTCCTACGTTCTCAATATTCAGTACTTCTTGCCAAATATCGGCAATAGTTTTTTCTACATCAGTTTCGGGTGGCTGATAAATTGCCTCTAATTGGGGACGTGCTGTATCAGATGCTGGTAAAGCTTTGCGGTCAATTTTCCCATTGGGCGTGAGTGGTAGTGCTGACAACATCACAAAAGCTGTTGGCACCATATAGTTTGGTAGTTTTGATCCTAAGAAGTGACGCAGTTCTGTAATTGTCAGTGTTTGTTCTTTTTGTGGAACGACATAAGCTACTAAACTTTGAGTATCTACTGCTATAACTACAGTTTCTCGAACTGCTGGGTATTGGCTAATGAGTGCTTCAATTTCTCCGAGTTCAATGCGGAAACCACGAACTTTGACTTGGTGGTCAATACGACCCAAATATTCAATATCTCCATTCGGTAAATATCGACCTAAATCACCGGATTTATAAAGACGTGCATTTGGTTTATTACTAAAGGGATTGGGAATAAATCTAAGAGGTGTTAGTTCTGGTCGATTTAAATAACCCCGTACCACACCAGCACCACCAATATACATTTCACCTGGTACACCAATAGGTACTGGCTGTCGAAATTTATCTAATAAGTAAACTTGTAAGTCACCAATGGGACGCCCAATCACACTTGCTGATGTTACTTCTAAATCTTTCATCGTTAGCGGACGATATGTAACATGCACGGTTGTTTCCGTAATTCCGTACATATTGACTAACTGGGGAAACTGGTCGCCATGACGTTCAAACCAAGGTCTTAAACTCTCAAGTTGCAATGCTTCTCCACCGAAAATGACTTTTCGCAGGTTTAATTTGTTGGTATTTCCGAAGGATTTTTCTGCTTGTATGAGTTGGGAGAAAGCTGAAGGTGTCTGGTTGAGTATTGTCACTTGTTGTGTTAACAACAATTTGTAGAAGTCTTCTGGTGAACGACTCACCCAGTACGGGACTACGACTAATTTCCCTCCATACAGTAGGGCACCCCAAAGTTCCCAAACTGAAAAATCAAAGGCTATGGAATGGAATAACGTCCAGACATCATGTTGGTTAAAGTGATACCAGGATTCAGTTGCTGCCAATAAACGAACAACATTGCTGTGATTGACTAACACCCCTTTGGGTTGACCTGTTGAGCCTGATGTATAGATGATATAAGCCAAGTTATCAGTTGTACACTCACTGATTGGGTTTTGTTGACTTTCCTGAGCTATAATTCCCCAATCTGTATCTAAACAGACAATATTAGTCTGATGTTGCGGCAAATTCTCTTTTAGGTGCTGCTGCGTTAGTAACACTGACACCTGAGCGTCCTGCAATATAAAAGCTAAACGTTCTGGTGGATACGCTGGGTCAAGAGGTACGTATGCGCCACCTGCTTTCAGGATGGCTAACAGTCCGATGACCATTGAGAGCGATCGCTCTACACAAATACCTACTAATACTTCTGATTTTACTCCCAAAGTGCCTAAGTAGTGGGCTAGCTGATTGGCTCTCTTGTTGAGTTCAGAATAGGTCAACTGTTCATCTTCAAATACTACTGCGATCGCGTCTGGTGTTTCCTCTACCTGAGACTCAAACAATTCGTGGATGCATTTTTCTTGCGGATATTCACTCTTAGTATCATTCCATTCCACTAATAACTGGTGTTTTTCAGCTTCTGTTAACAGTGGTAACTCCGAAAGCCTCCCTTGGGGATTTGTCACAATACCTTGAAGCAAGGACTGCAAATGTCCTGCCATCCGGCTAATAGTGCTTTCCTCAAATAAATCGGTACTATACTCCAAAGTGGCAAATAGTCCCTGTGTTGTTTCTGCCATCTCTAGGGTCAAATCAAATTTGGTACTACCACTCTCAATTGCCAGAGTACTTAAAGTCATACCAGGCAACTTTAAATCTGACATTGGTGCATTTTGAAGCACAAACATCACTTGAAATAGTGGTGCATGGCTCAAGTCTCGCTGTGGTTGTAGTTCTTCTACCAACAGTTCAAAAGGCAAGTCTTGATGTACATAGGCTCCTAATGCCACTTCCCGCACACGAGTGAGTACTTCTTCAAAGGTAGGATTACCTGCCAAATTAGTTCGCAGTACCAAAGTATTGACAAAAAGTCCAATTAACCCTTCTACTTCTGCGCGATTGCGGTTAGCGATGGGTGAACCAACCACAATATCTTCACTGCTAGTGTAGCGCCATAACAGAGTCTGGAAAGCTGCCAGCAAGGTCATAAATAAAGTGGTTCCTTGCTGCTGGCTGAGTTTATTTAAGGCTACGGATAACTCATTAGATAGCTCAAATGAATAGGTTGCACCCCGGAAGGTCTGAACGGGGGAACGTGGGTGGTCTGTGGGTAATTCTAGTACTCTGGGTGCCCCTTGTAACTGCTGAACCCAGTAAGATAGTTGAGATTGTAGCGCCTCTTTTTGTAGCCATTCTCGTTGCCAAGCTGCAAAGTCTATATATTGAACAGGTAGTTCAGCTAAGGGCGTTCGCGTAGCGTCTTGCAGAGAAAATTGTTCATCACAGAAGGCTTGATAAAGTGCTACCAATTCACGCACCAGCACACCTATCGACCAACCGTCAGAGACAATGTGGTGCATCGTGAATAACACTACATGCTCTTGTTCACTTAGCCGTAGTAGTTTCACCCGCAGCAGGAGGTCGCTTTTCAGGTCAAAGGGTTGTTGTGCTTCTGCTAATGCTTGCTGTTTGACTTGAGCTTCTTGTTGATTTGCAGGTAATTCACTGATGTCAAATACGGACAATGGTAGTGACGTTACCGATGAGATGATTGCTACAGGTTGGCCTTTGATTGTCTGAAAGTTCGCTCGCAAAGCTTCATGACGGCAGAGAATTTCGTTGAAACTTTGTTGTAGTGCTTTGATGTTCAATTGCCCCTGTAGCCGAACAGCAGCAGGAATATTGTAAAAGGAACTGTTTGGATCTAGCTTGGCAAGAAACCATAACCGCTGCTGGGCAAAAGACAGGGGTAACTCTTGCGAACGTGAAATTCGCTCAATGTCTGGTGTATCAATTCCTAAGCCTATCTTGGTGGCTTTTTCAATGTCTTTAGCCAGCCCAGCTATTGTTGGTTTTTCAAATACGCAATGTAAAGGAAGCTCTACCTGAAAAACCTGCCGGATCTGGGAAATTAGACGGGTTGCTAATAGGGAGTGTCCGCCTACTTCAAAGAAGTTATCATCAATGCTAATTTTCTCAATACCAAGTACCCGAAGCCAAATACTAACTAGCATCTCCTCAATTGGTGTGGAAGGAGGTACAAAAGATGATTCAGGTACTAGCTGTGTCAGACCAATCACGGGCAATGACTTACGATCAACCTTACCATTAGGAGTCAGAGGGAGTTGATCTAAGATCACAAAAGCTGCTGGCACCATGTAATTTGGTAACTTGGACTCCAGGGAGTTACGCAATTGAGAAATCGTCAGCGTTTCTTCTGCGTGTGGGACGACATAGGCAACTATTCGTTGAGCATCCGCTACAACTACAGTTTCGCGCACTGCTGGATGTTGGCTAATGACTGCTTCAATTTCTCCAAGTTCAATGCGGAAGCCACGAATCTTCACCTGGTAGTCAATCCGACCAATATACTCAATCTCTCCATTGGGTAAATAGCGTGCTAAATCGCCAGTTTTATACAAACGTTCGGAATTTGAGGATTGGTCTTCTTTCCCTCCCCTGTTCCCCTGCTCCCCTGCTCTCCTGCCTGTTTGGAAAGGGTTAGGGATAAATTTCTCAGCGGTCAGTTCCGGGCGGTTTAAATAGCCTCGTGCCAATCCTTTGCCACCTATATGCAATTCGCCTGCTACACCGACAGGAACTAATCGGCTGTATTGGTCTAAAATGTAAAATTGCGTGTTAGCGATCGCATGACCAATGGGTACAACTTTGCGATCAGTTTCTATTTGAGATACTGCTGACCAAATGGTGGTTTCGGTGGGACCATACATATTCCATAGAGAGTGACATCGTTGCCGTAATTGATTGGCTATGTGTACAGGTAAGGCTTCGCCACCACAGAGGATTTTTAATTGATCATTGCCACCCCAGCCTGTAACTAGAAGTAACTGCCATGTCGCTGGTGTGGCTTGCATAACTGTAGCTTTTGAATTAGCCAGTGTTGCTGACAACTGCATTCCGTCTGAGGCCACTTCCCGACTGACAATTACTAACCGACCACCGACTATGATTGGCAGGAATAGTTCTAATGCGGCAATATCGAATGAATAAGTAGTGACTGCTAGTAAAGTGTCTTCCCCAGTTAACCCTGGCTTTTGCTTCATCGCAAACAAGAAGTTGCTCAAAGCGCTGTGGGGAATTTGTACGCCTTTTGGTTTGCCTGTGGAACCGGAGGTATAGATAATGTAAGCTAGGTTTTCAGGAGTTAGCTCACAGAATAAATTTTCTTGGCTTTGTTGGGCGATCGCTAAAGCTGTTTTGTAGCTATTTGCTTGCCAATCAGTATCTAAGCAAATGACTTGAGCTTGGTGTTGGGGCATTGCTGACAAGAGCGAGGCTTGAGTCAGCAATAACGGCACTTGAGCGTCTTCTAGAATGAAAGCTAATCGTTCTTTGGGATATGCTGGATCTAGTGGGATGTATGCACCACCAGCTTTGAGGATCGCTAATAGTCCGATGAGCATCGAAAGCGATCGCTCTATGCAAATCCCCACCAATACCTCTGGTTTTACTCCCAGAGTGCGTAAGTAGTGGGCTAGCTGGTTGGCTCTCTTGTTGAGTTCACAATAAGTCAACTGCTCATTCTCAAATACTACTGCTACTGCATCAGGTGTTTCTTTTACTTGTGCCTCAAACAACTCGTGGATGCATCTTTCTTGCGGATATTCGGTTTGTGTGTTGTTCCACTCTCCTAATTGCTGTTGTTCTGCTGAAGTTAACAGTGATAATTTTTCTAAGCGCTGATACGGGTTAGCAATCATGCCTTCCAGCAGTGTTTGCAGGTGTCCCAACATCTGCTTGATGCTTTCAGCATCAAAGCGATCGTTCTCTTGATAGGCAATTTTAAATAACAACTCTCTGCCTGGAATAACACTTAGAGTTATCGGATAATTAGTCTTTTCAAATACCTGTATATTTTGAATTTTGAAGTTTAAATCCGGCTGTGCCAATGTTTCATCTAGAGGGTAATTTTCAAACACCACAATACTGTCAAATAAGGACAGATTAGACGAAATCTCGCTCCACTTTTGTATATCCACTAACGGCGCGTACTCATACTGACGCGCCTCAACTTGTTGAGCAAACAGTTGTTGCAGCCAAGAGAGCAATTCTTGCTTGGGACTTACTTGCACCCTGACTGGCAAAGTGTTGATAAATAGCCCAATCATAGATTCTGCATTGGCTAAGGCAGGAGGACGGCCAGAAACTGTAGCTCCAAAAAGTATATCTTCTTCACCGCTGTAACGGCTCAGTAGCAGTGCCCAAGCTGCCTGCACCAAGGTATTGAGTGTGAGTTGATACTGTTTGACAAAGGAATTAAGAGCAGCAGTTGTCGTAGGAGACAATTTCAATTCTTGTTCCTTATAATCCTGTTCTTGATTGGGTTGGTATCCAATCAGTGGATTAATCCCCAGTTGAGTGGGAGATGTCAAACCTGAAAGTGTCTTGCGCCAAAAAGCTTCTGCTTGAAAAATATCCTGCTGTTGCAACCAAGCGATATAATCCCGATAGGGACGGGGTACAGGTAAGTAAAGATTTTCACCTTCACAAAAAGCTCTGTAGTAAGCAATAACTTCTTCGTATACATTAGACCCCGACCATCCGTCAAGTAAGAGATGGTGGTGGCTCCAACAGAACTGATAAACTTGCTCTGCCAAGCGAATTAGTGTGAAGCGCATCAGTGGGGCTTGAGAGAGTAAGAAACCATGTTGGCGCTCTGCTTGCAAAAGGGTTTCTAAGCGTTGTTGTTGCTCAGTTCGAGATATTTCCCACCAATCTAGCTGTTGCCAAGGGAATTTGACCTCCCGACAGACTACCTGAAGAGGTTTTTCTAAGTTTTCCCACACATAGGCGGTTCTTAACACGGGATGACGAGTTATCACTTGCTGCCAAGCTTGACTAAAGGCAGTAATGTTGAATGCTCCATGTAACTCAAAGCATCTCTGTTCTACGTAAACACCAGAGTTGGGAGCATAAATACTGTGGAACAGCATCCCCTGTTGCATCGGAGATAAGGGATAAGCATCTTCAATATTTTTTAAGCTCATCTTGTTTCTCTGCCTTAAAATGAAATTTGTTGCAAAGCTAAATCGAGTTCCATTTGGTTTAACTGCACCAAAGGGAAGTCAGAAGGCGTAAAACCAACTCCTTCGGGAGATTGACAGTGGGCGATTATAGAGCGCAATGCCTCGATAAACCTCTGTGCTAGAGTTTCCACTGTAGATTGTTTATGCAAGTTCTGACTGTAACGCCACTGCAATTTCAACTGACCTGAAATAATACTGCCGTCAATTTCTAGCAAGTATGACCGATGATTGCGATCGCTTTGGTTACTACCCTCAGATTCACTAGCAAATTTAAACATTGAAGATGTATTTAATACTTGGTCTAGTTGACCCAGGTAATTAAAAATCACTTCTGCTTTGGGTCGAGAACGCAATACTTCAGTCATTCTCCTATCTTCATTGAGGTAGCACAGCACTCCGTAGCCGATACCCCGATTTGGTATCTGTCGCAGTTGCTCTTTTACTATCTTTAGCGATTCTCCAAGGTTGTTAGTCTCTTCTACACTCAACACAATCGGAAATATGCTGGTAAACCAACCTATTGTCCGCGAGATGTCTGCGTCTGTTAAGATTTCTTCCCTGCCATGTCCCTCCAAGTCCAATAACAGTGTGGTTTGTCTAGTCCATTTGGCAAAAGCTTGTATGAGTGCTACAAGCAACACATCATTTATTTGAGTCCGGTAAGCGGCTGGTACATCTTGCAACAGGGCTTGGGTTTCTTGCGCACTCAAGGTAACTGTGACATTAGCAACAGAACTGATTGTATTATCTCCACCTGGATAATCTAGAGGTAGGGAGGAACAGGGTTGACGCAGTATTTGCAACCAATAATCCATTTCTGCTTGTACTGCTGCTGATTGAGCATATTGTTGCAGTTGGTCAGCCCATTGTTTGAAAGAAGTAGTTTTTGGTGATAATTTGATATCCTCACCCCGAGTTAGCTGTGCATAAGCTGTCTGCAAGTCTTCCAATAAAATCCGCCAAGAGACTCCATCTACAACCAGGTGATGAATCACGATAAACAGGCGGCTGTGCTGATTGACACCAAGATTAAATAAAGCGACTCGTAATAATTGTCCAGAAAATAGGTTAAGGCTGGCTTGGAGTTCACTGCAAGTTGCAGTAATGGCGGCACTTTGGCTTTCTGGAGGTAATGTCGATAAATCGATGACTGTAATTGGTGCTACCTGCTCAAATTCCGCAATCTTTGCCTGCCATTTTGATGATTGTTGGATAAATTGCGATCGCAACATATCGTGGTGTTGTAGCAAATAATGTATTACTTGCTCCAGAAGTACTGGATTGAGTGCTTGTTGTACCTCTAGTAGAATAGCCTGATTGTAGTGATGATAATTGGAAAAATTTTCCTCAAAGAACCAGCGCTGGATGGGTGTTAAAGGGAATGAGCCAGTTACTAAACCTTGTTCGGCTGAAATTGAGATGTTGGTGCTAGCAACTGTTGCTAGTTGGGCAATGGTTTGGTGCTGGAACAATTGTTTGGGTGTGAGCTTTAGTCCTGCAAGGTTTGCTTTGGATATGACTTGAAGACTGAGGATAGAATCTCCACCCAATTCAAAGAATTTGTCATTTATACCTACCTTTTCTAAGCCAAGTACTTGCGCCCAGATCGCAGCCAATTGTTTTTCAACAGTTGTCTGAGGTGCAATATAGCTTTCTTCAAATTCTGGGCGGATACGGTCAGGCTCTGGCAATGACTTACGATCAACCTTACCATTAGGAGTCAGAGGGAGTTGATCTAAGATCACAAAAGCTGCTGGCACCATGTAATTTGGTAACTTGGACTCCAGGGAGTTACGCAATTGAGAAATCGTCAGCGTTTCTTCTGCGTGTGGGACGACATAGGCAACTATTCGTTGAGCATCCGCTACAACTACAGTTTCGCGCACTGCTGGATGTTGGCTAATGACTGCTTCAATTTCTCCAAGTTCAATGCGGAAGCCACGAATCTTCACCTGGTAGTCAATCCGACCAATATACTCAATTTCTCCATTGGGTAAATAGCGGGCTAAATCGCCAGTTTTATACAAACGTTCGGAATTTGAGGATTGGTCTTGTTTCCCTCCCCTGCTCCCCTGCTCCTCGGTCACTGAGCGTAGCCGAAGTGCTGCTCTCCTGCCTGTTTGGAAAGGGTTAGGGATAAATTTCTCAGCAGTCAATTGCGGGCGGTTTAAATACCCCCGACCTACTCCCACACCACCGATATATAATTCTCCTGTGACGCCTACAGCCACAGGGTTAAGATGCTTATCCAACAGATAAATCTGGATATTATCAATTGGGCGACCAATGGGAACTGTCTTTTGCTGGCTGATATTATTGTCTTCCAGACTGCTTTGCTGCCTGCACGCCCAAAAGGTGACATCAACGGCGGCTTCCGTGGGTCCATAGAGATTGTGCAGTTGGGCATCAAGTCGATGAAAGAAGCGTTGTTGAAGTTGAAGAGGTAAGGCTTCGCCACTGACTATCACCCGCTTGAGACATTGACAATTTTCCAATCCTTTTGCTTCTAGGAACACTGAAAGCATCGAAGGCACAAAATGGATAGTGGATATTTGTTGTTCTCTAATTACATTCACTAAGTAGTTCGTGTCTCGATGTCCCTCTGGTTGCGCGACTACTAAACGCGCACCTGTGATTAATGGCCAGAAAAATTCCCAGACTGAAACATCAAAGCTGAATGGTGTTTTCTGTAAAATCCGATCGCTTGCTGTTAATTGGTATGTGGATTGCATCCACAGTAGGCGATTGCAGATTCCCCTATGACTATTCATCGCCCCCTTGGGTTGACCTGTAGAGCCGGAGGTGTAGATGACGTAAGCTAGGTTATCTAAGGTGAGATTACAAACTGGATTTTCTTTACTGTGTTGGGTAATGATTTCCCAGTTGCTGTCTAAGCAAACTACTTTAGCTGTGTGAGTTGGTAGACTTTCTACTAGTTGCTGTTGTGTTAACAAGACTTTTGGTTGAGAGTCTTGTAACATGAAAGCCAAGCGTTCTTGGGGGTAGCTTGGATCTAATGGTATGTATGCGCCACCTGCTTTCAGGATGGCTAACAGTCCAATGACCATCGAAAGCGATCGCTCTATGCAAATCCCTACTAATACTTCTGGTTTTACTCCCAAAGTGCGTAAGTAGTGAGCTAGCTGATTGGCTCTCTTGTTAAGTTCAGAATAGGTTAATTGCTCATCTTCAAAAACCACCGCTACGTCGTTCGGTGTTCTTTCTACCTGCGCTTCAAACAATTCATGAATGCATTTATCTTCAGAGTAATTTGTGGCGGTATCATTCCATTTAACTAATAGAGTCTGCTGCTCTGCAATTGTCAACAATGGCAAATCTGATAAGCGCTGATCTGGATTGGTAACAATACCTTCTAGCAAATTAGTAAAATGCCCGCTCATTCGGTCAATAGTGGCAGCATCAAACAGGTCGGTATTATACTCCCAAAACCCCCAAAGTTCTGACTTGGCATCCACCACAGACAGCGTTAAATCAAACTTCGCTGTTTCACTGTGGTTGTGAAGCCATTTCAGAGTCAAACCAGGCAGTACCAAATCTTTTTTGCTATCTTCCTGCAAAGCAAACATGACTTGAAACAGGGGTGTATGACTAAGATTCCGCTCAGGATGCAGTTCTCCTACTACTCGCTCAAAAGGTATATCACTATGAGCATAAGCACCCACACATACTTCGCGCACTCGACCAAGTAATTCTAGAAAACTTGGGTTCCCAGAAAGGTCAGTACGCAGTACAAGGGTATTGACAAAAAAACCAATTAATCCTTCAATATCAGGATAGTTGCGGTTAGCTATTGGGGAGCCAATGCAAATGTCTTCTTGGTTTGTATAGCGGTATAATTGTGCCTGAAATGCCGTTAATAGGGTCATAAACAGGGTGACACCTTGCTGGTTGCTTAAAGACTTAAGCATACTAGTCAAGGGTGCTGATAGCTGAAAAGAAGCGATCGCTCCTCTAAAGCTTTGTACTGGCGATCGAGGACGTTCTGTAGGAAGGGACAAAGTGCTTGGAACATTTGCAAGTTGCTGCTTCCAATAGGAAAGTTGAGTTTTTTCTCGCTCACCTTGCAGCCACTCACGCTGCCAAATAGAAAAGTCTACATATTGGATGGGCAATTCTGAGAGTGGGGAGGGTTTTCCGGCTGAAAAAGCTGCGTATAATGCTGTTAATTCCTGGGTAAAAATTTGTACTGACCAACCATCACAGACAATATGGTGGATGACGAATAAAAGTAGATGTTCCTCTTCGCTTGTCTGCAATAATGCCCCTCGCAGTAAAGGGCCAGATGCTAAATCAAAGGGTTTTTTGACTATATCAGCAATCAATCTTTCAACTTCAGATGATTGCAATGCTGTCGGTAGTTCACTTAAGTTCACCAGTGGCAGGGCTACAGTCATCGAATTAATCACTTGAACTGGTTGCCCCTCGCACAACTCAAAGGTGGTACGCAGAGATTCATGCCGTTTAACAATCTCATTGAGACTCTTCCTGAGTGCCACCAAATTCAACACACCTTTTAGGTGTATATTTACTAATTCGTTATAAGCAGAACTTTCGGGTTCTAGCTGCTGGAAAAGCCATAACCTTTGTTGGGCAAAGGAGAGAGGAACAGGACTCTGTTGAGAACGTTGAGGAATAACTATTTGTGGAGTATCAGATTCACCCCGTAAACGCTTTTCTAAAATTGCTTGTTTAGCTGGTGAAAGCTGAGAACGTCGTTTAGATATATCATCTTTTTTGATATTCATAAAAATTGAAATTAAAAATTTTTAGAAATAACTTACTTAATCAATTGCCTGAAATTTCACATATAAAGGTACTGATTGAATTCGAGTTAAATCGTTTTCAAAAATTACTAAATTATCACTCTTTTCAATTTCCTTAAAATTTGCAAATTTATAAGCAATGTACATCATCCGATTGCGATTATTTGGCACAAACTCTGCTAGAAGGCGGACATTGTTGTTTTGCGCCAGACTCATAACATAGTTCAACATGATTGTGCCGACTCCTCTAGACATGACGCGACAAGACATCAATAAGAGTTTTATTGTCCATAGGTTTGTTTGGCGCTCAATCAGAACTAGTCCTATTTGACCATAGCTTCCATATTTATCTTCTAGACTTGCAATTAGCAGTTTGTGGTTTTCCGACTGACAAAAATGACTTAGTTCGTCATAAGAGTAAGTGTAACCAGTTGTGTTTAATTGATTAGTTCGGAGAGTTAATTCTTCTGCTCGCTGCAAATCCTCTTCTTTTGCAGAAGATATAGTGAAATTCATATTGAGAGTAGCTAAAAATTCCTCTGTTGTTCCTACAAAGTCTTTTTCTGCTTGCTGGCGATTGATATCGCTAATATACATCAACCTTCTCATGCTAGAATCTTCCGTAATAAAACGGGGATTCATCACTGGCATATCTAAAATATGTGCTATTTTATCTGCGTTGATACAAAGAATATCTGGCAAAGAAAACTCGACTTCTTCTAGTTCAAATCTCTGATCGTCAATAAAGGCGATCGCATCAATACCAATATTAAGTGACTTAGCAATTTCTTGCAAAGAACTAACTTTAGAATTCCAATGAATCTGGGGATATAAAAAATACTCTTTTAAACCCAATTCTTCTAGTTTAGCTATAGCTGTAAACTCGTCATTTTTACTGGCGATAGATTGTAAAATACCGCGACTATCCAAACTATGAATAATATTTGCTATCCCTTCTCGCAAACAAACTTTATCATCCTCCAATAAAACTCCATCCCATAATGTATTATCTAGATCCCAAACTACACATTTGATAATTTTTTTATCTTCTTGTTGGAGATTTGTAAGTTGGCTTGTACTACTAATCATATTTTAAATCCTCTCTGCCAATTTCTTGACCATAACATTAGGTACAGTTGAGAAAAAATACTCTTGATAACCCGAATCAGCGATAGTAATTTCTTGAATTTGAGTGCTACCTTCGATTATTTCCATAATTTTAGAATCTCGTAGATACCTTTCAACCGGGTAGTCACTACTACACCCATTACCACCATGAATTTGAACAGCATCATTTGCTACTTTTGTAGCTGTTATGGAAGCAAAGTATTTAGCAATTGAAGTCTCTATAATAGAGTTGGGATCGTTAATATCTTTGAGATAACCAGCTTGATAACATAGCAATCTTGCTGCTTTCACATTGGCTATCATCTGAGTAATCATTTGCCGAATTAATTGATGCTCTTTGAGATAAACACCAAACTGTTTTCGCTCGCTTGTATACTTAATACAAGCTTCTAGACAAGCTTGGGTAATACCGACACAACCCCAGGCCACGCTATATCTACCGTAATCAAGCGCAGTAGCAGCAACGTAAGAAAATCCAAAGCCTAATTTTCCCACTAAATTTTCTTGAGGAATTTGACAATTATTAAACTGCAATTCTGCTGACATTGAAGCTCTAACACCTAAAATGCCAGACATTGGTTTAACTGAAAATCCTGGGCTATTTTTTTCAACTAAAAAGGCGGTGGGTTTATCTTCACATTTGGCAAATACCAAGAATACATCTGCTATTTGTCCATAGGTAATCCATTTCTTTTGCCCATTTAAGATATAAGTATCTCCAGCATGTGTAGCTGTTGTTTCTACACTTTTAGCATCGCTACCTACACTCGGTTCACTTAATGCAAAAGCGGCTATGATTTCACCAGATGCTAACTTGGGAAGCCAATATTCTTTTTGAGACTTACTACCCCATTTACATAAAGCATGAGCAACCATGTTATGAACTGTCAGCAAACTCCGTACAGAAGAACATCCCCGGCCAATTTCTTCGTTGAGAATGCCATAGGTGATCATGTCCATTGCTTGACCACCAAATGCTTCGGGTAATATGGCACCTAAAAAGCCATGTTCCGCTAATTTTTTAATGATTTCTGGCGGGGTAAATTCATTGCGATCGCATTCACTCGCATGAGGACATATTTCCTCATTGACAAATGTTCTAAATTCAGCTTGATAATTTTTTTGTTGAGCAGATAATTCTAGTTTCATCTCGGCGCTAATACAGTATTTTTTCGTTCAACTAAGTTACTAATAGAATTGATAGTTCTAAAATTTTCAAACTCTAAGTCTTCATTCTCAATAGTAATTTGAAACTCTTGTTCTACAAACAAAACAAGTTGCATAGCAAACATAGAATTTACAAAACCTAGTGCAAAAATGTCTTCGTCTGGCTGTAAGTCATGATTACCGAAAAATCGTGACAAGAATGCTTTGGTTTTAGTTTTTATTTCGTTCATTTTTGCACAAATCCTATTTATTGATAAACGTAAAATCCTTTCCCACTTTTTCTACCATGCAATCCGGCATCTACCATTTTCTTCAGTAAAGTACATGGTCTGTACTTACTATCATTAAAGCTTTCATACAAAACTTCAATGGAAAATAAAATGGTATCTAGTCCAATCAAATCTGCTGTTTCTAAAGGCCCCATTTTGTGCCCGAAGCAAGTTTTAAATATTTTGTCTATATCTTCTGCTGTAGAAACTTGGTCTTGCAACAGAAAAACAGCTTCATTAATGGTTAACATCAACACGCGATTAGAAACAAAACCCGGTGAATCATTGACGATTATGCATTCTTTTCCAATCTGAGCCAGAAATTTTTTGCCTATTTCAATTGTTTGCTCAGAAGTATGAAAACCGCGAATCATCTCCACCATTGACTTCATGGGGACAGGATTCATAAAATGCATACCGATAACTCTATCGGCACGTTTAGTGACTGAAGCAATACGGGTGATAGGAATTGCTGATGTGTTAGCCGCAAATACACTATTTGCTGGACAAATAGAATCTAGCAGTGAGTACACCTGCTTTTTAATATCCCACTTTTCAGTGACATTTTCAACTACAAAATCTGCTTTTTCTAGAAATTTATAGTTTGTCGAAAACTCAATTCGGTTGAGGACACTATCTGGAGTTTCTGTAGTGTCACTTTTTTTGAAAAAACCCTGAAAGCGGATATTATTCCTGATTTCATGTTTAGCCTTGTCCAGGATATCTTCAGAAATATCTACTAGAATGACTTGATGACCTGTTTGAGCGAGGTTTTGTGCAACCCCTACTCCCATAACTCCTGCTCCAACTACGCCTACTGTTTGAATGTTCATAAATAATCCTGAAAGCGAATATTTTTTCTGGTTTTACGTTAAGCTTTTCAAAATTAAAATTAGCTTAAGCTTCAGATAATTTTTCTAATTCCTCTATGATGGTTTCTTCAATAACTACAGCCAATTCAGATACAGAAGGTGCTTCAAAGAGGGAACGAACAGATAGTTCTACCTGGAAGTTTTTACGAAGCTGAGAAATTAGTACAGTTCCTATTAAGGAGTCTCCTCCTAACTCAAAGAAGTTGTCATGAATGCCTACCTGCTCAATCCCTAGTAATTCTTGATAGATATCAGCAATCCTAGACTCGCTCTCATTGGTAGGAGCAACATAAGCATTTTTCAGTTGGGGTCTTTGGTATACCGATTTAGATATGTTGGCCTTCTCTAGGACTTCTAAGGAAAATTTCTGCTCAACCTCAGTTAGTAAATCCTGCGTTGATACAACTATTTGAGGCACTGTACTACTGAACAGAATCCGTCTAAATGCCTCAATGCCTTCTTCTGATGTCATTCCTGGCGCAATTTCTTCTCCTGTTTTCGCTTTATATAGTAAGTCAACACCTATTGCTCTCCCTATATCGCTCCATCTATCCCAGTTAATGGCTCTGGTAAATCTGCCATGTTTAGAGACACTGTAATGAGCAAACGTGTCAATAAAGGCATTTGCAGCAATGTAGTCTACCATACCCACTACAGGTTTAAATACACTACTTGATGAACAAAGTACGAAGAAATCTAGTTTGGCATTTTTAAAGAGAATATCAAGGATTCGTGTTCCTTTTACTTTCGGCGCAAGACCACTGGCTGCTGCTTGTTTTGTTTTTAGTTGAATAAGACCTCCCTCTAGAACTAATGCGGCATGAATCACGCCATGAATCTGACCAAATCGATTATTTGCCTGAGCGATCGCTGCTGACATTTGTTCAAGCTTGGTAACATCGGCGCTGACTATCAATACCTCTGCACCCAACGTCTCGATCGCTTGTAATTTTCGGATTTTACAGCTGATGCTGTCGGATTCATCATGAGTGGATAGCCATTGTAACCATTCGTTGCGATCGGGAAAAGCTGAACGCCCAGTCAGTACCAGTTTTGCTTTTACGGTCTGTGCCAGATATTCAGCCAGCACTAGACCAACGCCTCCTAATCCACCTGTAATCAGATAGACTCCCCCTTCCCTTAAGCGTGGTTTTCCTTCAACAGTTTCATGCAGTCGGACTGGTTCAAAAGTCTGTACCCACCGATGATTGCCACGGTAGGCGATAATCTGATCGGATGATTCAGTAGTGAGTTCTGTCAGTAACTGGTCTACTAGTTTATCCCCTTGCCAACTTTCTAGTTCGGGAATAACAACATCAATACTACGACAGTTTATATTTGGGTACTCTAGCGGAATAGTTTTACAGGGCCCAAGAACTAGTGCTTTGTCTGGAGACAGCACCTCTTCGCCTGTTAATTCCTGCATATTATTTGAAACAATGCCAATTTCAAGGGAATCTGCAAGATTTTGTTCTCCAATTGCCTGAGCTAGAAACAGCAGACTGTAAAAGTCTAAATCTTGAGAGTCTAACGATTCAAGTCCTAATTCTGTGCGATCGGGTGGTGTCACGCTCCATAAATAAACAATTGTTTTTGGGGTCAAGTCCAGGTTGCAAAGTTCTTTAAGCAGGGTGTGGTAGTCATCCCTTTGTTGAGGGTTGATCGTGTATACGTGTTGATCGAGTCCATCTATAGAAGATTTGTTCTCACTATGAAATTGCTCTCCCATCTTGACAGTAATAACATTCTGGTTCTCAAGTTTGAGTCGCTTCACTACTTGGGAACCCAAGCCGCATTCATCGATAAAGACTAACCAACAACTTTCCTGAGTCAATTTCAAAGGCTGGGGCGGCATTGAGCGTTTCCAGGATGGAATATAAAACCAGTCAGCAATGTCCCGCTTTTTATCTGACAAGACTTGAGGCATCTTGTCAACATCTTTTTGATCGACTAAAGCTGTAAATGCTGCTGGTGCTGATAATGCTGCTGACCAAGAAGCCTGAGCAATAAAGACATGTTCCCCAAAGGCTTCAAATTCAGATAAAGCCGCCACCTCAACAAAACCACAGGAATTTAATGCTTCCTGCCACTGCTGTTTTGATAAAAATGGATTACCCATATTGCGGCTGCCTTTTTCATCTTCTATGGGATTCATAAGCAGACCATCAATCATGTCAAACTCTCGTTTAGGTTGAGTGATCTCCCAGAGCAGTAAGAAGCCTCCTGGAGCTAATAAAGAGTGAACATACTGAAGAGTTTCTTTGATGTTGCGGATTGTGTGCAATACATTGACAGCTACCACTACGTCAAAACTGTGGCTATTGTACCCTTGCTTTTGCGGCGATCGCTCAATGTCTAGTAAGCCATATTGGACAAAAGGATAGGCACTAAACTTATTTTTGGCTTCTTTGATAAAAAAACCGCCCACATCGGTAAAAGTATAGTTTGTTGGCTGGGATGAGAACACAGGTAGTAATTCCGCCGTAGCAATCCCAGTTCCACCACCGATTTCTAAAATTCTGAGGTTTACGTCTGGTGGTAAAGTCATTGCCAGCTTTTCCACCATTGCCCGCATAATGCCTCTGAAGTAAACCTCAGAGGGTAAGTATTGTCGAGAAATTTCTCCTTGCTGGACTAATGTAGCAACAGACAATTCCAACGGTTCTTTTTGACCAGTCAGCACAGCTACCAGATTTTCACCAAAGAGCTGGATCAGGTTTATATTTTGAGGTGTATCTGCCCATCTGACTCTGACTTCTTCTAGAAGAGTGTCGATCTCGTCTGTTGACGATGGCAAAAAGTTTGTAAATAGGCCTTCCTCTTGCTGTAACTGACCTTCCTCTACCAGTACTTTCAGCCATCTACACAACAATTCACGGTATTTAGGAATGATAGAACATTGCTCAAATAATTCCTCAATAGAATACTTTTTGGCTAGATCGCTAAATGCACCTAAATGCTTCAGGGCAAGGCTCATGTAAGCAGTACATAAACGATCTAACCATTGTTCGTTGGCTCGATAAGCTTGATCGTCAAATTCTAAGCTGCCTTGAATCGCTTGCATCTGAGCAGCGTCTACCAGAGATTTCCAAAGCTCTGATGCTGTTGGTTTTGGGTGGAATTGTCTGGGTGAGGGTGATGGTTTTTGTGCTTCAATCCAGTAACGTTGGCGCTCAAAGGGATAAGTTGGTAAGGGAAGGCGGTGACGGCGCTCCGCAGCATAAAAGCCTGACCAATCAATTTGGACTCCTGAGAGCCACAACTGACCTAATGTCTTAAGCAAGAAAGCCAAATCTGACTGTCGCTCGTAGGAATGCCGGAGTGAGGGTAGTACAACTCGATCTGTAGAGGAGCCGTTATCCAAACACTGTAAAGCTAAACTGCTCAATGTCTGTCCCGATCCCACCTCTAACAGAATCGGATTTTGTTTTTTCCACAATTGTTGAACTCCATCTGCAAAACGCACGGTTTGGCATAGATGCCTTGTCCAGTATGTGGGATCTGTAGCTTCGGCTGCTGTAATCCAAGTTCCCGTGACATTAGATAAATATGGAATTTTGGGTGGCTGGAGGCTGACAGTTTTTACCAAGTCAGTGAAGGGTTGTGCGATCGCATCCATCATTTTTGAATGAAAGGCATGGGAAGTTTGCAAACGCCGACAGGCTAATCCCCTTTGAGTTAACTTGCTTTCTAATTCATCTACAGCATCTATGGCTCCAGCAATCACGCACTGTTGCGAACCATTGATTGCTGACAATGAAAGATTCTCATTTAATAGCGGACGCACCTCTTCTTCTGAAAGGGGGACAGCCAACATTGCCCCAATTGGTAATTCCTGAATCATTTGCGCTCTTTTGGCGACGAGAGTCAGAGCGTCTTCAATAGACAACACCCCTGCTAGCGTAGCCGCGACATATTCACCAATGCTGTAGCCAATCATTGCCGCCGGACGAATTCCCCATGACATCCACAACTGAGCCAAGGCGTACTCAATCACAAAAATAGCTGGCTGAGTGAGATAAGTTTGATTGAGTTTTTCAGTAGCTACATCTGCTTGTTCTGCCCCACGACCTAACATTTTTCGCAAATCTAACCCAGCAGCAACAGTGTTTTGTTTTTGCTGAGTGTCATTCTCACTGTTTCTACTGGGATATATGACATCTCGCAAATCTTGACCAAGAAGCGGTTTGAGAAATTCACAACAGTAGTCAATTTGTTGCCGAAATGTCGGTTCAACGTGGTAAAGTTCACCAGCCATGTTGACATATTGAGTACCAAGCCCTGGAAACATAAAGGCTAGAGGATGTTCTTCAGTTTCTTGAACACTGGTAAGTAAGCGCTTTGGATCTTCAAGTGCAGCGATCGCATCTGCAATATCTTGACAAACAACTGTCTGCCGATGCTCAAAAGCTTGTCGTCCACACTGTAAGGTGTAAGCAACATCCGCGAACTTTAAATCAGGATGCTGTTTTAAGTAATCTATCAGATTGACAGTAGCACTTTTTAATGCTGAGTCTGTTTTGGCTGAAAGTACTAATAATTGCCACGGACGAGAAGGGCTAGATTCTGGAAGTGTCGGGGCTTCTTCCAAAATTACGTGAGCATTAGTTCCACCTATACCCAAAGAACTCACACCAGCACGGCGAGGGGTATGAGTAGTTTTCCATTCTCTCAGCTTGGTGTTGACGTAAAAAGGACTGTTGGCAAAATCAATGTCAGGATTGGGTTGTTCAAAGTTTAAGCTGGGGGGTATTTGCTGATGTTTGAGAGCCAGAGTTGCCTTAATTAAGCTTGTAACACCTGCGGCTGCGTCTAAATGACCAATATTTGTTTTGACTGAACCAATGGCACAGAAGCCTTTTTTATCGGTACTTTCACGAAAAACGTTAGTTAAAGCAGAAATTTCAATGGGATCGCCTAAGACAGTGCCCGAACCGTGAGCTTCTATATAACTAATGGTTTCAGGTTCCACTCCAGCCAAAGCCAGTGCTTCTGCGACTACATCTGCTTGTCCGTTAACGCTTGGTGCTGTGTAACCGATTTTACCAGAACCATCGTTATTAATGGCGCTACCTTTAATCACAGCATAGATATGATCACCATCGGCGATCGCCTCAGATAACCGCTTTAAAACTACAATTCCTACGCCATTGCCAATAATTGTTCCCTTGGCTTTGGCATCAAAGGCGCGACAGTGCCCGTCAGGTGATAGAACACCGCCTTCTTCATACAAATACCCAGTTTTTTGGAGAATATTAATAGATACTCCACCTGCTAAAGCCATATCGCATTGGTAATTTAATAGACTTTGGCAAGCGAGAGAAGTTGCAACTAAGGAAGTAGAACAAGCGGTTTGTATTGTCAGACTTGGGCCAGTAAGATTTAATTTATAGGAAACGCGAGTCGCTAGGAAATCTTTATCGTTACCAATTCCCCTTTGGAAAATGCTAGCTAATCCATTGCGTTGGCGCAGCCTGCCGCAGGCATCGCTCTTTAAATCCAATGATAAATAATTATTTGCACTAGCACCAGCATAAACTCCAACCCGACTTTCACAACGTTGGGAATCATAGCCAGCATTTTCTAATGCTTCCCATGCACACTCCAAAAATAAGCGATGCTGGGGATCTGTAATTTCTGCTTCTCTAGGATTAAAGCCGAAGAATGAAGCATCAAATAAATCTATATTTTTTAATATAGCAAGGCTTTTCACATAACTAGGATTATGCAGTAATTCTGGATCAATTCCAGCGTCAATTAATTCGACATCTGTAAAAGTAGATATTGATTCTACTCCAGAACTTAAATTTTTCCAAAAAGCTTTAATATCATTAGCGCCGGGGAAACGTCCTGATATGCCAATAATTGCGATCGCTTGTATTGAGTCATAACTATTCATTACTATCTATATTACCTCATTAAATTACACATTTTTTTAGAGCAAACGGCTAGCCGCTACAACTCTACTTATTTGCGTGGATTACGAGTTTGCTTTTGTCTGTTGAGAGCCAATTTCTGTTTTTCAGAACGGTTATGAATCTCTTTAAAGGAATGTTGTTCTTGCTGTTCTTGACTCAGATGTTTAGCTAACAAACTAATACTAGGATATTGAAACATTTCTACTACTGAGATATCACGTTGTAATTTTTCTCGTAGTTGCGCGTTGACCTGAGAGATCAGCAAAGAATGACCGCCCAAATCAAAAAAGTTATCGTTAATACTAACTTTCTCGATACCGAGTACTGTTTGCCACGTATTAGCAATTGTCTGCTGTAGCTCTGTTTTGGGAGCAACATAAAGCTGGTTTTGGGTAGAGTAACTTTCTGGCAAGGGTAAGGCGCGACGATTGACTTTGCCATTGGGGGTTAAAGGGAGTGCGTCTAAGAATATAAAAGCCGTTGGCACCATGTATTCAGGTAATTTTTCTCTGAGGAAATCTCGGAGTTGAGGTACTCGTTCACGTGCTAAACTTCCTTGCCAAGGAGTATTAGCGTAATCTTGCCAAGGACGAGACAAAGGAGGCACAGCAGCAGGTAAACAGAAACACCGAGCAGGATTGGGTGTAGAGCGTTTAAAGATCACGTCATAGCGATCGCCTGCACCATTACCTGACCAAGTAATTTGGACTAAGTAAGGAAAGTCTTTTTCTAATGCCCAGAATACTTCCGGTTCTACCCCTTGATCTTCAAAGGAGCTTAAAACCTGCTTCATCTCACCGACAGTTTCTGGCGTTTCACTATTTTTCAACCACTGTACGAGCTGAATATCTGCGATCGCACGGGCATTCGGCACACCGCTAAGACCTAAAAATTGGGGTGCAGTTTCTTCGAGCATTTGGCGGACATAACAGAGGCTTACCTCTTGTTTGTTCCAATCCAGCCAGGGGATCTCCATCGTCGGAACTGCTTTATCGTCCAGATGGAGAACGACATCGTAACGGAATTTGGTTAATTCATTTTGGCAAGAACCACGCTCTAGCAATATATCAACATGACTAATTTTAGGTAGATGCTGTTTGAGAGCAGTAAAGAAAGCAGGATCAATAACTAATTGTTTTTCCTCAAACAACTGTTTCTGCACGCGCTGTTGTAATGTTTCTCTCGAAAGAGTATCTGCTGCCCGATAAAGTTGAACTGAGGCATGGAATGCTTCTAATAAGGGCAGACTGCGAACATCTCCTAGAAAAATGAAGCCACCTGGTTCTACAACATTGACTGCCTTTTCCAGAACCTGGAGCAAATAGTCAATGCTTGGGAAGTACTGAGCCACAGAGACAATTAACACCGCATCAAAGCTATTCTCTGGCACATCTTCAAAATCTAAAGCGCTTCTCTGGCTGAGTGTAACTCCTGCTAATGGCTGCTCTAAAGTATCCAACTGCTGTTGGAGAATTTGCAGGGCATTTTCTGAGGGATCTGTTGCCCAGTACTGCTGGCAATGAGGGGCAATGTTCAAAAGCATTAGGCCGCTACCCCCACAACCTATTTCTAAAACCCGGTTGGGTTGCAAAGCTAAAATGCGCCCGATGGTTTGCTCCATCCATTCGCGCACTTCTTCGTCTGCGATCGATGCCCCTGTGTAGCTACTTTCCCAACCTTTGATATAGAAGCCGGAGTTTTGAGTGGCATCAAACTTTTTGTAGAGGCTATCAAAGACCGTTTGCCACTGCAAGGTTTGCTGAGTGTCTAACGTTTCTACCGTTTCCAGTTGATACTGTCCGACAACATAAGCAATCAAGCGCTGATGATCTAAGTCGTCATTGTGAGCAACGACCACCGCTTCTTGAACGCCTGGGTGTTGATTGAGTAAAGCTTCTATTTCGCCTAATTCAATCCGGAAACCCCGAATTTTAACTTGATGATCGATGCGTCCGAGAAATTCCAGGTTGCCATCAGGAAGGTAGCGAACTAAGTCGCCTGTCTGATAAAGACGCTCACCAGGTTTTGAACTGTAAGGGTTAGGAATAAACTTTGCTGCTGTTAAGTCTGATCGCTTGAAGTAGCCCCTAGCAACACCGACACCTCCAATGTACAATTCGCCAGGAGTGCCTACAGGGACGAGTTGTAGATCAGGATCGAGGACGTAAGTTTGGACTTGGGGAATAGCTTTGCCAATCGGCACTTCGTCCGCTGTCGATACTGATAAGTCACACAGTGTAGCTACAATTGTTGTTTCTGTAGGCCCGTAAGTGTTGACAAGGCGTACTCGTTGACCAACCTGCTGCTGCCAAGTAGTGAGGTGTTTTCTATTGGCTCTTTCGCCACCAATGATCGCTAATCGCAGAGAATCGGGAAGTACCAAATTGGCTGTTGCTAATTCAGCTGTAACTTGATGCCAAAAGGCGGTAGGCAAATCTAGGACTGTTATCCCCCAATCACGACAATGCTGTAAAAATTGAGGCGTCGAACTTAACATCTCATCTGTACGCAGTATAAGAGTAGCACCGCAGATCAGACAGGGAAAGATTTCTTCCGCAGCAGCATCAAAGCTGATGGAAGCAAATTGCAGCACTCTATCGCTTGCTTCTAGTCCGTATTCTAAACAGGCAATTTCGGCATAACTCGCCAAAGAGCGATGCTGAATAGTCACGCCCTTGGGAGTTCCTGTGGAGCCAGAAGTGTAAATAATATAGACAAGGTTTTCTGGTTGGGTCTGATTAATAAGATTTTCCTGACTTTCTTCGGCTATAACGCTCTTGTTTGTATCAAGGCACACGACTTGTGAATCAAGTGCAGGTAGAGTAGCTACCAGTGATTGCTGGGTAAGAAGGACTGACACCTGAGAATCTCTTAAGATCAGAGCGAGGCGTTCTTTTGGATAAGCAGGATCTAGAGGTACATAGGCTCCTCCGGCTTTGAGAATCGCCAAGAGTCCGATCGCCATTTCTAAAGAGCGCTGTATACAGATACCAACTAGCACCTCTGGCCCAACTCCTAGCGATCGCAGATGATGTGCTACTTGATTAGCACGTTGGTTCAATTCTCTGTAAGTTAAATGCTGGTTTTGAAATACCACCGCGATCGCATCTGGTGTCCGCTCTACTTGTGCCTCAAACAGTTGATGAATGAATTGTTCGGAGGAATTTGGAATTGGAGATTGATTCCTACTAAGTTGTAGTAACTCCTGACAATCTGCCGCGCTCAATAGTGGTAAGTCAGATAGCCGAGCTTGAGAATTAGCAACAATGCCTGAGAGCAAATTCTGGAAATGCCTCAGCATTCGGTTGATGGTGGCAGTATCAAATAGGTCAGTATTGTAATAGAAGGATGCCGCCACTTCTTGCTCTGTAATTTCAATAGACAAGCTCAAATCAAACTGCGCTGTTTCTGTTTCTATTTTTAACAAGCTCAAAGCCAAACCAGGCATTTCTGGTAACTGCGAGTAATCTTGGACATTGAACATCACTTGAAACAGCGGTGTCCGACTTGTATCCCGCTCTGGTTGCACTGCTTCTACCAGTTGGTCAAAGGGCAAATCCTGGTGTGTGTAAGCCCCTAAAGCTACCTTTTTTACGCGCGTCAGCAACTCATCAAAAGTCGGGTTGCCGCTCATATCTGTACGTAGCACTAAGGTATTGACAAAAAAGCCAATTAACCCTTTAACTTCATCACGATTACGGTTGGCGACGGGTGTTCCGACAGCAATATCATCTTGTCCGGTATAACGATAAAGAAAAGTCTGAAATGCTGCTAATAGCAACATGAATACAGTTACACCTTCTTGACGAGCGATCGCCTTCAGTTGCTTAATGACTGCTTCGGACAACTCGATAGATTGTTGAGCGCCGTGTGAAGTTTGCACCGTCGGTCGTGGCCGGTCAGTAGGTAATTTTAATGCCACTGGTATACCCTCAAGTTGTTGCTTCCAATAAGAGAGTTGACTTTGCAGGATTTCCCCTTGTAGCCATTGCCGCTGCCAATGTGCAAAGTCTTTGTATTGGATCGAGATTTCTGTTAAAGGTGAAGTATTTCTGGTTAAAAATGCTTTGTAAAGTAATCCAATCTCTTGTAAAAAGACTTCAGTAGACCAGCCATCAGAGATGATGTGGTGCATCTCTAGCAAAAGAATATGCTCTTGCTGTGCTAGGCGCAAAAGTTTAGCACGTAACAATGGCCCTTGGGTTAGCTCAAAAGGTCGTTGACTTTCTTGAGTCAAGAATTGTTGGACTGTGACATCACTCTGTGATTCTATATTTATTACTGATAAAGATAATTTTAGGGAAGAAGCAATAATTTGTACTGGCTGTCCATTGACTGTTGTAAATGTGGTTCTTAAAGTCTCATGCCGCCGGATAATTTCATTTAGGCTTCGTTCTAGTAGAGTAACCTCAAGCTCACCTTGGAGATTCACAGCTAAGGAAATATTGTAAGCTGGATTGCCTGGTTCTAATCGGTCAAGGAACCATAATCGCTGCTGGGCAAAAGATAGGGGATATACTTCGGCTGGCTGAACTTGGCTAAGAGACTTTGAGGGGATGAAAGCTTCTTTTGTCATTTGAGCCAGTATTTTGGTGATGAGCGATCGCGTACTCATCCCTTCAAAAAAGTCTGCTACGGATACTTCTACTTCTAAATCAACCTCAATCCGGTTTTTCAACTCAAATACTTTTAAGGAATCAAGTCCCAGAGTGCTTAATGCTTCTTGTGGATTAATATCATCTGTTGCAATTGAAAGTACTCCCGCCAAAAGTTCAATCAGATATGATTCTAGAATCGGTTGACATTCTCTTGGGGAAAGCGCCAAAAGTTCAGAACGCTGTAATTGAGTTTCCTTTCTGGCAATAATATCACTAATCTTGAGAATGTCACTTTCAATTACACTCAGTTCGCCATTTTCAAACTGAGTACGAGTTGCACGACGTTGAATCTTACCGCTAGAAGTTTTGGGTATACTACCTGGTTTAATTAAAACCACAGCATAAACTTGTACTTCATGTTCTTGGGCGATCGCTTGCCGAATTGCACTAGCTACTTCTGCTAAATTTGGCTTGGCGCGAAACTCTAATTCTTGTACAACTACTAGCCTTTCTTCGTTGTTAATCTCTACTGTAAATGCTGCATTAGCACCGAAACGTAAGGATGGATGGCTGCGTTCTGCGCTTAATTCGATATCTTGCGGGTAAAGATTACGACCGCGAATAATAATTAAATCTTTTGCCCTACCTGTAATGAAAAGCTCATCATTGTCCAAAAAGCCTAAGTCACTAGTCCGTAAAAACGGCCCTTCTTTTGTGTCTTTCAGATAGGCATGGAATGTTTGCTCTGTTTCTTGTGTTCGATTCCAATAACCCTTACCAACACTCAGTCCAGATATCCAGATTTCGCCAACTTCATCTGATGAACAACGTGTTAATGTTTCAGGATTAACAATAACAATCTGCTGTTGAGGAATAGTTTCACCACAACTGACAAAGCTTTGAATATCTTGACTTTGGCTAGTTTTTTCAACTATCTGGTTCTGTGAAAGTGCAGATTTGTCTACAGTTTTTACTTGAGCTAAAGCTGTTTTGATCCCGCCAGAAACTATTAAAGTTGCTTCCGCCATACCATAACAAGGATAGAATGCTTCTGCACGAAAGCCACACTCAGCAAAGGTAGTTGCAAACTGCTCAAGAGTATCTCGTCGGACTGGTTCGGCACCGTTAAACGCAACACTCCAACTACTTAAGTCAAGAGTTTCTTTTTGCTCTTGAGTAATCCTTTGAACACATAGTTCATAAGCAAAGTTGGGACCACCACTGGTAGTGCCTTTGTAGTGAGATATAGCCTGTAACCAGCGATAAGGTCGTTGTAAAAAAGATGCTGGCGACATTAAGATGCAAGGAAAACCACCGTATAAAGGTTGTAAAATCCCGCCAATCAACCCCATATCATGGTAAACAGGCAGCCAGGATACAAACTTACTGCTGGGTGAATGTTCCATCAGTTGGTAGGTTACGGCGGCATTGTGCAGCAGATTGCCATGACTAAGCATGACTCCCTTTGGTGTCCCTGTAGAACCCGATGTGTATTGTAGAAAGGCTAGGGTATCGGCATTTATTGCAGGTTGTTGCCAAGAATCTTCTATACCCTGTGCGATGTTGTCTGTTGTCAGCCAGTGAAAATTTCCCTGTTTTGTTAGGAGTGTGAGTATTGATTGTAATGTGGGGAGCATTGCTGTTGTGGTGAGAGCAATACTTGCCTGTGCATCTATGCTAATAGCCTGTATTCTGGGCGTTTTACGTTGATTGGAAGGCGGATAAGCTGGAATCGCCACTACCCCAGCATATAGACAACCAAAAAATGCGATTAGATAATCCAATCCAGGAGGATACAGTAATATGGCACGTTCTCCACTCAAACCAAGAGCTTGGAGTTGAGCTGCTACAGCCCGACTACGCCGATCCAATTCATGGTAAGTCAGTGTTAATTCCTGAGTTTCTCCATCTTCAAGGAAAGTAAAAGCTTGTGTGCCGGGTATATTGCAGCTGCGATCGCGCAGAATATCAACGATAGTCGCACATTGAGAGGGAATTTCGGGGAATTTATTGAGAATTTGATTCATTATTACGCTTTAGTTAATCAGATGCAGGCAAATAGTGGCAAAATTAATCTCACACTCACTCCTGGCTGAACAATCGTTTAAGTCAGCTGTGGGTATCTTAGTTTCAAAATCCACTTAATACAGCAAAGCTTAAACACACATACCTTTTTCCTGCTCAAGGTGATGTCTTTACAGAATTATTTAATTCAATTGGTTGGAAAAACTCTTAAACAGACCTAAATTGCTCTAGAGAAGATAGGGCGAAATTAGGAAGTCAAAGTTATAATAACTTATAAACAAACTCATATAAAAAATTTTCCAACTTTGACAATTCTGGGTGACGTAAATGCACTAACAGAACTACTCGTTCTTTCTGACTTTTATTCCAGGCTTCATGCTCAAAACTCTGGTCAAAAAATAAAGTTTTTCCTTCAGTCCAACTCCGCGTTTCACTTCCAACTCTAATTCCACAATTTTCTGGAATTATTAATCCCAACTGACAGGTAATATAAGTATTTGAAGTATCATGGTGTGGAGGTAAGACAACTCCTGGTTTTAAAACAAGAAAGTAAACATCTTCAAAAGGATCTATAAAGGATTTCAACTTAGACAAAATATTTACAGTTTTTGGAAATAAATATTTAGCTTCTTGAGTAAATTTACCATCTAACCACAATCTAAATAGTGACCAGTCATCTTTTTTGTGAGATGGAGGTAGCTCAATGTCAGTTAAATGCTGATACATTGAAGCATCACTTGGATCAATGACTGGAGTGAAATTATTTTTATTATGGATATTCATTAATAACTCACTTTTTATATCTTTAGCACCTTCTTCAAGTGTATTTGTCACTATTGTGAAAACTTCGTAATCATCAGGCTCATACCAAGGTTTAGAAGGAAGGCCAAGATATAAAAACAATGTTGGTTTTTGTTGTTGATTAGAATCATTAATATTTGTCAGACCCAAATAAAATTTTAGAGACCTTTCAAATCTCTGAACATTACCTTTAGGAAACAAAAAAATTAATAATTTAAGGAGCAAAAAAAATATTTTTATCTTTATATTATCCGAATCAGGCAATATTTTCTCATTGTGGAAAGATTCCTTATATTCTTGATTTTCTTGCAAATTAGTCATTTTTATTTTCCTCCATTACGACTTTGCTTTTATCTAGTGATAAAAACATTTTATTTTTTTGAAAAATTAAGGATTATCCTTAACCATGTTTTACGACTGCGAACGCTTAACTTGTGAAAAATGCGCATAAATTCCGTATTTTGACTTTTAATGCTACTGAAATTAGTAAACAAATGCTTGAGTATCGTTTAAGATACTCCTCAAGATGAATGGAAAATTCTGTTTTAATACTGCACGAGAATAGTAGTTTTACGTTCAATTAAATTGGCAAGAGAATTTATTGTGCAGAAGTTTTCCAATTCATCGGAAGTCAGTGTTAATTCCTGAGTTTCTCTATCTTCAAGGAGAGTCAAAGCTTGTTTATGCAGTATATTACAGCTGCGATCGCGCAGAATATCCAGGATAGTCGCACATTGAGAGGGAATTTCTGGGAATTTATTGACAATTTGATTCATTATTATGCCTTAGTTAATCAGATACAGGCAAACAATAGTAGCAAAATTAATCCACACTTCCTCCTGGCTGAACAAGGGTTGGAGTCAGTTGTGTAGGTATCTTAGTTTAAAAATCCGCCTAAATAGAGCAAACCTTAAACATACATACCTTTTTCTGACTCAAAGTACTGCCTTTACAGGATTATTTAATTTTATTGGGAAACTCTTGAATAGACCTGAATGTTGCTTTAGGTAAGACAGGGCGAAATTAGTAAGTCAGCCATGCAAGCTTCTGTATTGCTAGTTATTTTCATTTAGACTTTCTTACATTACTAGGGATTGTGGCTTTTGGCAATCCTGTATTAATAGCGAATAATTATCAATATTGAAAATATGTGCCGTTTGAGACTATTACTAAATATTCTATATCTTTTGATAGATGTCAACGCATGGAAAAAGCCCATCACTTTCAACAACCTGATTTTAGCTGACGATGAAATTCCGTAGTCTAAAGATAGTCTAACTAATGGCTCAGTTGTTAATTGGGAGCGTGCGCTCGCCTGACGACAACGCTCAATAGTGGGATCTACCGCAAACGCTCACCTATTTAGCGCCAAAGAGCCACCTCTACGGCTCTAGCGATTCAGAAGCATCAGAACACTCTGCAAATAAAGATACTGCTCAACAAAAAAATCTAGCTTCAGTAACAATTACCGTTACTGCTGTTGAAGTCCAAGAGTTAAGTCAAGAGAGTAGCTTGATTTGTTACCCAATTAATGATAATCTTTATTATTAAATAAATTCAGTAGTTCAAAAAGTTTCCAAAAGTCTTACTAGTCCTTTACTTGAGATGAAAAATACAATTCTCTAAAAGCAGCTTATAGTCTAACTTTTGGATTAACCTTGTTATGCGCATATTGCAGGTGCTTTGCGCCATAGCAACCACTGATGATTGCCAGTTTCCCAAACATCGGCACAAACCCGGATTCTTCTTTAGTTTCTAATACCAAAATTATGCATACTTTGACTTAAGTAATATTCCTAACTAGTGGTGCAACACCAAAGCATAGCTAATTAAATAGCAGGAGATAAATTATGTACCAAGACAACAAAGAAGACACAGCAATTTACAAAGTTGTAGTCAATCATGAAGAACAGTATTCCATTTGTCCTGCTGACCGAGAAAACGCACTCGGCTGGAAAGATGCTGGCAAAAGTGGTTTGAAACAAGAATGTCTAGATTACATCAAAGAAGTTTGGACTGATATGAGACCACTTAGTCTTCGCAAGAAAATGGAAGAAGCTGCTGGAGGTAAATCATAACGTATCGGCTCAATAAGTCGGGGTAGTCAAAATAAGTATAAGCGGCTACCAAGACTAACCCAAGAGATTAATAAAAGCTCTAAGCTATGCACTATAAGCACTACAACTGTTAAGGCTCTGGGACAATGCAAGGTGGAATGTATCAATTAAATACTCTAAAATTTTGCTCAAGTTAATGATTTTTTCTCACAAGTTAGAAATCCGGGTAAAGAGACTTTATAAAAGCTCCAACAAAAACCTTTGTGTCGACAACTTAAAGCGGTTTAACAAAATCAAGTTTATTTTTTAGACAGGTTGCGCTGGGATGAAATTGATATCTTATTAATCAATACAATAATTGATGACTTATTTGAATACCTAGTTAACACTCCTTAAATCATTTTATTCTTGGGAAGCATCCTATATATTTTGAATCATTAGGTAAGTTAAGATCAAGCAATTTGGCAAAACAGCAAGCAGTATTTAAGAAAGTATTAGCAATTTTTAAAACCACATTCCAGACTTGGATTAGTAGGTGAAAATCATCAAGTTTTGATTCCAATAGCTGGAATCACAGGAGCAATAATTGTGGTTTCATCTAATTTTTTCGGCAGAATTATTTTTGCTCCTATCTAAATTACTTGCGGAATTTTTACTGCTGTGATTGCTGCTCCATATTTTATTTATTAATTAAAAATTGAAAAATTAAGACCTAATTCAGTATACTTAATATTCAGTAGGTAGAGAAAAAATCTAGTTTAGGTGTAGCATTAATAAAAGCAAATAGTGTGATATTATATCATGTCCGGGAAATTAGTGATGATTCCCATAGTACTTGCACCCTATGCGTCAGTTGCTCATGCCATGACCTCGCTGGCTCCCCTTAATCTCCTATCTACCTGCGGGAAGGGGAAACAAAGTGCTGATTTAGCGGGGTGGGGTTCTTTTGGTTTAATTAAGTAATTAAGCGGATATGATATTACATACTTACAAAATTATCAAAGATTATCTTAAGTTGAATTATGTCAATATCATTATTGCACGATAATATGCATTCCCAAATGTCAGCAAAAAATTTGACTTTGGGTTATGATAATATAAATATTATTAAGCATTTAGATTTAGATATACCACCAGGAAAAATAACTGCTTTAGTTGGTGCAAATGGTTGTGGAAAATCAACTTTATTACGGGGTTTAGCAAGATTATTAAAACCTCGTGTTGGCACAATTTATTTAGATACAACAGATGTATTTAAGCTATCAACAAAAGATGTTGCTAAAAAGTTAGGAATTCTTACCCAAGGGCCAGTTGCACCAGAAGGATTAACCGTTCGAGATTTGGTAGCTTGTGGAAGGTTTCCTTATCAAAGCTGGTTGCAGCAGTGGACAAAAGAAGATGAAAGATTAGTAGAACTAGCGTTAGAAATTACTGGGATTAAATACCTGGCAGAACGTGAGTTAGATACTCTTTCGGGCGGACAGCGACAACGTGCTTGGATTGCAATGGCATTAGCTCAAGATACGGATATTTTATTGTTAGATGAACCAACTACTTTTTTAGATTTGGCGCACCAAATAGAAGTTTTAGATTTATTGTATGATTTGAACCAAAACCAGCGACGAACGATTGTGATGGTGTTACATGATTTGAATCACGCCTGTCGTTATGCTGATTATTTGGTAGCGGTGAAAGAAGGTGAAGTTTTTGCTGTTGGCGAACCTAATTTGGTGATCACTGAGAAGATGGTAAGGGAGGTGTTTGGATTGGAATGTCGGATTATCCCAGACCCAGTTTCAGGTACACCGATGTGTATACCAGTGGGAAGAAAGGGGAGAAAATAGAAATAAATAAAAACATTTCTTCCTTCTGGTCTTGCAGAGTAGGGAATAAGTTTTTTTACTAGCAGTGATGAAAAAACATCTTGCAAATATGCAATGCTCTCTTCTGAAATTAAATTGCTATATTTATTGCAGATATCTAATACAGTGGAGAGCGATCGCCTTTATCTAGATTGTGAATAGATCCAAAATATTACAGCAGTTTTCAAGTAATTGACTACACCACTCCCTAGTCCCCGTCTTAGTTGACTGGTGTCAGTAAATTACTCAGTTGCTTCATTCCAGATACTCATTTGTGACAAAAGCATAAAGTTTGATGAAGTTGTATTAGTTGTAGTTATAAAACATTAGAAATTGGGAAACCTGGAAATAAAGTTTTACCCGATAAATAAAAACTAATGGATAAACAGCAAATTATAAAACTGCTAATTGGTGATTTGACTTGGCAACGGCTGGTTAAATCTTTAATCTTTATCTATCTATTTTTTGCTGCATTTGTATATTTTCGGGCAGATAGCATGATTTTTCTGTCTCAACCTTCTAGCTATCGGGATGACCCAACAATTCTGAAGTTAAGGAGTGGGGAAAATACAAGTATCTCAGCTACATATTTGTTGAACAATCAAGCTAAATATACTATTCTTTATTCTCATGGTAATTCCGAAGATTTAGGAGATATCAAACAGATCCTAGAAAAATTATACGCATGGGGTTTTAGTGTCTTTGCTTTTGATTATCGCGGTTATGGTACAAGTCAAGGAAAAGCGACAGAAAGTCATGCATACGAAGACATCAATAGCGCTTACAATTATTTGACACACAATTTAAAAATTCCATCTGAAAAAATTATAGTTTTAGGGCGTTCGGTTGGCGGTGGTTCTGCGGTAAATTTAGCAATGCAGAAACCAGTAGCTGGTTTAATTATTGAAAGTTCGTTTATTTCCGCTTTTCAAGTAGTAGTACCTTTTCGGATTTTACCTTTTGATAAGTTTCCCAATCTGAAGAATATCAAAAAAGTCAAATGTCCGATATTGGTGATTCATGGAAAAGCAGATAACATAATTCCTTTTACTCATGGAGAAAAGTTGTTTAATGCTGCAAAATCTCCAAAACTTTATTTGTGGGTTGAAGAGGCAAATCATAACGATTTATTCTCGATAGCTGAAGAAAAGTATCGTCAAACTTTGCAGGAGTTTACTAACCTTGTCAAGGCAAATCAGCAATTATCCCGTCCCAGTAATTCGTAATTGCTCAGAGCTACCTCTGTGCGAACAGTAGTACTACACGCGATAACCTCCGATATCACCAGCTAGCAAAGGAGGAGGTCAAATCGGCTTTTCTAAGAATTTGCTCAAATAGTGAATCCTGGCGGTTTAGGTTTAACACCTTTGCCATTTGTCCTTTGTGAAGTCGTCATTGAAACCTAAATAAATTCGGATGAAGTTATGATGTGTGACAAAAGTAACATATCCTAGCATCAGAGATTTCTGACCGAAATCTGTAAAATCAAAGATTCTACAAAGGCGATCGCATGACTAATGGCGTAATAATGCAGTATTACCATTGGTACATCTCCAATGATGGTACGTTATGGGACAAGCTGGATAAAACAGCCAATGAGCTAGCTGATTCAGGCTTCACTGCCTTATGGCTGCCGCCAGCTTATAAGGGCAGTGGTGGAACATGGGATGTTGGATACGCAGTCTATGATTTGTTTGATCTAGGTGAGTTCGATCAAAAAAATACTGTTCGGACAAAATATGGAACACGCGAGCAATACTTGAGAGCTATCAAAACGGCACAACGTGCAGGTATTCAAATCTATGCCGATGTGGTTTTCAACCACAAAGATGGTGGGGATGAAATAGAACGCATCTCGGCCCAAGAAATGGATTGGAATGACCGCAACCGCCCAGTCAGCGATTGGTACGAAATTGGAGCTTATACAAAGTTCAATTTTTCTGGACGTGGAGATAAATACTCCAGTATGAAATGGTATTGGTGGTGCTTTGATTCATTATCATATAACGCAGATACCAAAAATGCAGACAAGCTCTACCGCCTTAAAGATAAATATTTTGAGACGGAAGTTAGCCACGAACACGGCAACTACGATTATTTAATGGCCAACGACCTGGATACAGGTAATAACCTCGTGCGGGGTGAGTTGATGTATTGGGGACGTTGGTTTGTTGACACCACAGGTGTAGATGGCTTTCGCATTGACGCTGTTAAACATATCCGCTCTACTTTTTTCCGTGATTGGTTAAATCACCTGCGAGTTCATTTTGGTGGGCGGGAACTGTTTAGCGTTGGCGAGTACTGGTCTCAAGATATCAATGCCTTACACGCTTATATTGCCTCTAGTGATGGGGGTTTGTCGTTATTTGATGTGCCTCTACATTTCAAATTTCACCAAGCTAGTCGCCAGGGTAGTAATTTCGATTTGCGATCGATTTTTGATAGAACCTTAGTAAAAGAACAACCTGCTCTAGCTGTTACCTTTGTCGAAAACCATGATACCCAACCTTGTCAATCCCTAGAGTCGCCTGTTGAACCTTGGTTTAAGCCCTTAGCCTATGCACTAATCTTATTGCGCCGCGAAGGCTATCCTTGTGTTTTCTATGCAGATTATTACGGGGCACAATATCAAGATAAAGGACGCGATACTACCCTTTACTCCCACCGTTTTTTGATTGACAAGTTCTTGAAGGCGCGTAGAGAATACGGTTTTGGCGACCAGCATGATTATTTTGACCATCCCAATACTATCGGTTGGACGCGCTTGGGTAATAGGGAACATCCGGGTGCAATGGCTGTAGTGCTGACCAATAGCTCACCAGGGAACAAGTGGATGAATGTGTTCCGACCCAATCAGGCATTTTACGATGCCACGGGACATATAAACGATATCATTTACACCAATAACGACGGATGGGGAAATTTCCCATGTCCTGGTGGTTCAATATCGGTCTGGCTGCAAAAATAGTTTGAGTAGAAAACTAAGGTTAAAGAGGTAGATGGTAAGGAATTTTTCCCCTATCTACTTCTTTGACAATAGCATTCAACATAGAAGGCAGCAAAATTTTCAACAGGATTACGGAATGGCGATGACATAGCTTGAAGTCATAATCATCAGAACGCAAACTGGCTGCGTTCACTAAATTTTTTGCTTGACTAACTCCAAGCAAAAAATCTGAAACCAGCCAAATAATTAAAGCCATTAAGGAGATAAATTAAGATGAGCGAGAATAATAAACCACAACCTCCTAAAACAATAAAAAAACCCGCTAAGACTGAATTAATTAACTCGGAACAACAGCCTAAAACACAAAAATTATCAGATATTAATTGAGCAGGAGTAATCCCTAATTAATCCATGCATAAATTTCTGCGAGGAAATTAGAAGGTTGTCATGAAATAACTCAAGGCAACTTTTCTCAATTTATTTGGTAGCTGAATATAAATTTTAGCTTAAACTTATGATGCAAACCTCAAAAAAAATAGTCATTCAAGATATCTATCTTCAAGAGAGCGAACTGACAGGCACTGAAGCTCAATCTATTAATGGTGGTTCACCGACTTTACCACTGCCACCACCTAGTAATGGTAGATTTTTGTTATTTTCTTTTGATTGGTAGCACTTAATCCCCAACCCTTACCTCCAAAAAGCTCTTCTACCCCAATATTTTCTTTATAACTACAAAACGAATTCTAGTGTAGGAGCTAATAAGAAACTAGAAGTCTGACGAAAATATTCATTTGCTGCTAGATTTTGGGAACCAGTGGTTCCTATTTCATTTTTAATCCCATTGCTTATTGATTCATTGATTTGATAAGGGTAGGCAAATGGTGAAACAAGTTCTGCCTGACTGCGACTCAAATGAAAGCATACCGTGATGGCGATTTTCTACAATCCGGCGAACGGCTTCTAAACCAAGTCCTGAACCATGCCCCACTGATTTGGTGGTGAAGAAAGGTTCAAAAATGCGGGTTTTAATTTCAGGTGGAATTCCACTGCCAGAATCGATGATGTCAATATGGGCATAGCGATCGCAATGATGTGTTGTAATTTCTAGCAATCCCTTACCATCCATTGCATCAATGGCGTTGTCAATTAAGTTTGTCCACACCTGATTCAGTTCGCTGCCATAGGCGAGGATTTTTGGAAGACTTCGATCATAATTGCGTTGCACTTGGACACCGCACTTAAGTTTATGAGCAAACAATCGCAAGGTATCTTCCAAGCCTTGATGTATATCTACTTCTTGCTGAGTGCCTTGATCGAGGTAAGAATAAGACTTCATCGCTTGCACAAGTTCGGAAATCCTCTCAGATCCTCGCAAACCATGTTTAATCATCGACATGACTTCAAAGGAAAGCGCTAGCCAGTGCAATCCCATTTCTCGCAATTCTGTGGCGTCGTTGCGCCAACGTTCCATGAGTTGTTCTAGGGTTTCAACCTCAACACCACCCTCCGCTAAAGGTTCTGCTAATTTCCAGGCTTGGTTTACACCATAGTCTTCTAACCATTCCAGCAATATGTCTTCGCGATCGCTTAGTGTTACCGGATCTAGGCGATTCTTCAAAATCGCATCATAGCCTTGATCGCGTACTCTCAACCAGTGCTGAGTATGGGCTTCGTCAACATTGCGTTGCCCATAAACTAAGTTCATTCGTTGTAACTCTAAGATGGCGGCTGGCATTTCTCCTAAAGTCCGAACCAGGGCTGCGGCTGGGTTGTTGAGTTCATGAGCTAGACCGGCGGCAAGTGTTCCTAAAGCTGCCATCTTTTCCCGCCCACGAATGAAAGACTCTAGCCCCCGGACACGACGTTGCATAATTCGGAAGACCATCCGCTCAAAATCACGACACTCATGCAGCAGTTTGCGGAAGTCTTCTCCCTTCATTTCATAGAGGTGGCAATTTGAAAATGCCCGCATTGTCACAGGTGCAGGTTCATCTGTGAGTACTGGAATTTCACCAAAAAAGGATGGGGCTTCGTGCTGCCCGATGGGGATTTCCGCTCCTTCACTGCGGCGGGTCATGTTAATTTTACCTTTGACTAAGATAAATAAGCGACATACAGGGTCTCCCTCATGGGACAACACTTCTCCGGGGGAAAGTTCAACTGTTTGAGCGCGATCGCAAACCCACTGCAATCGCTCTTCCGGTAGCTGTTGAAATGGGTCTAAGTTGATTAATTCCTCAACACACAACATCAATTAACCTCCTTGAGAGGGCAGGGGGCAGGGGGGCATGGGAGCAGGGGAGCAGGGGAGCAGGGGGGATAAGAAACTAAGGTTATAGATCTATCTGGGTTTCTCTATGGAGAATTTTGGCTTAAATAGTTGAAGAAGGCTTTGTATGAGTTTATCAGAATGCGCAAAAAACCCGATCCGTATATACGGTGGGGATGAATGGCGGTCTGGTTGCTCAAAATTTATTAAAACCAGCAGAACGACGATAAAGTAACCAGATAAACAGGGGTGAACCCAGCAAGGCAGTGACGGAACCTACTGGTAGTTCTACTGCTCCTAGTCTAGAGAGTAAATCTGCAAAAGTGAGTAACCATGCACCGGCAAGGGCGGAAAGTGGTAAAACAAAACGATGATCTGTACCAACAAGGAGGCGGACACCGTGAGGGACAACAAGCCCAACAAATCCAACCAAGCCACTGATGCTGACTGCACTTGCGGCTAATAGAGTGGCGACACCACCAATTAACAGGCGCGATCGCGTCAACGAAAGCCCTAAACTCACAGCTAAATCATCTCCCAAAGCCAGTATGTTTAGCGATCGCGCCAGCAAGCATCCCCCAATCAATGCAACAATAATGTAAGGGCCAGTCGTAGCAATTTCTTGCCAACCCCGTCCATTAAGACTACCAACAAGGAAACTGAGCGCAACTTGAATTTGCCCATCTTCAGCTAAAAGCAGCAATGTACTTTGTACAGCACCAAATAAAGAACTTACCGCTACTCCGCCTAAAATCAACCGCTCAACAGAAATTCCCGAACCTGAACGACCGAGTAAAATAACGATCGCGGCAGTTAAAATTGCTCCTATCCATGCTGCTAAAGGAATTGCGATCGGGAATATTTGGCACACAATCATCAGAATTACAAGTAGTCCCGCACCTGCTGAAATACCCAAAATAAATGGATCGGCGAGACTATTACGTAACATTCCTTGCAGCAACGCTCCTGACATTCCCAAAGCTGCGCCGACAATAATCGCAGCAGTAATGCGTGGGAGACGTAAATCCCAAAGAATTGTCTGTTTAACCGGATCGCCTTTGTGGAGAATGGCTTGCCAAAATTCCGACATATTTAAAGGTACTGCTCCTTGAGAAAGCGACAGCGCTAGCGTTACCACCAGTGCTGTACCAAAAAGTAAAACAGCCCAAAATACGCGGTGTTCAGTAAAAATTTTCTGAAATGGTCTAGTCAAATTTATGATATGTATTTTTTTTTAATATAATCTGTCCCAAACAAAGCTGCACTTTAAAGATAGCTTCTCGATAAGGGAAGAGAAATCTAAAAATTTGACCCTCAGAAGATGGAAGTTGACCCTCGGAAGCTCAATGTTGACCCTCGGAAGCTCAATGTTGACCCTCGGAAGCTCAATGTTGACCCTCAGAAGCTCAATGTTGACCCTCAGAAGGTGAAAGTTGACCCTCAGAAGGTGAAAGTTGACCCTCAGAAGGTGAACTTTGACCCTCAGAAGCTCAACGTTGACCCTCAAAAGCTCAATTTTTAAGTTTTAACTCCCTTTTCTTTCCCTGCTCCTCTGCTCCTCTGCTCCCCTGCTCCCCTGCTCCCCTGCCCTTACGTTAGTTCTAGTCCACCTTGATAGCCAGTGACAATGCGACCACCATCTTTGAGGATGTGGATTTCTATCTGGTCGCTAGCCCAAGTAATCTGGTCTTGGAAAGCTGGGTTTAACACCCGAACCCGTTGATTGCTAGAAGAGACTGGAGAATTTGGAGAATTAATTGCCAGAGATTGTAAAAAAGGCCCGTCAATCAAAATATCGAGTTGTTCTAACAATGCTTGGGAACCTGGCGGTGCAGATTGGGACTGTAACTGCTTAAGAGTGAACCCAGAAAAAGACATGACATTTAAACCAGCAGCTTTTACCTTCCGGGCTAAAGACGCTAGTGCCGTTGCTTGCCAAAAGGGTTCTCCTCCAGAAAATGTTACACCCGTGTTGCGGGGATTGCTGAGAATATTTTCGGCAAGAGCATCAACAGCAATCAATTGGTTAGGTTCAAAAGACCAGGAGTTAGTATTAAAGCAGCCAGGACACTCACGCAGACAACCTTGTACCCAGACGACTGCACGACAACCAGGGCCATTAACTTCTGATTGATCGACGTAACCCATAATATTGAGATAGCCTGGGGGAATTTCTATGAGTGCTAGCGATGGGTCAGTTGGCTTAATTTCCATCTCTTTAACTCCTTTTAGCCGTTAACTATTAAATATAGCGAATCTCCACTTATATAATCGTGACAATAGTTATATAACTAGGATTTAATTGATAAGCAATCTCTCAAAAATTTTTGGCGTTTTGGAAAAGTCCGCTTTAACTTACTAGACTGAATCTTGTAGGATTTTTATCAAATTTATGACACAATTGCTACAAACATAAGAATGAGAATTTTCTCATCAAAGTTTCATAAAAGACTCATATAACTTTGGGAAGCTACTTAAGTTAATATGGCATCCATTCACTGAATAACTTAGAGACATTTAACTATGAGACTGATGGTATATTCCACAATGGCTTCGGTCTTGGTAATATTCGCAGAATGCTGGCAATCTGCACTCACTTACTTGATTCGATTCCAAAACTTTCTATTTTAGTTGTTCCTGGTTCGCCGATGCTGCACAACTTTCGTCTCCCGAAAAGACGAGATTATATTAAATTACCCTGCTTAAATCGGGACTCATCAGGTGAAATGCCTGTCAAGTATCTAGAGACAGGAATTAATGAAACAGTGAAATTACGCTTAGAGTTAATTTTATCTGCGATCGCTAATTTTAAACCTGATATATTTCTAGTAGATAAAAAGCCTTACAATATCCGTAATGAATTAAAAGCAGCTATCGAATATCTCAAAAAAACTTACCGGAAACTTCTTTAATTCTCTTGCTACGCGACATTTTGGATCATCCAGATGTGACAATCCCAGAATGGCAAAAGCATAGTTACTACGAAGCAATATAAAAATTTTACGAGCGCGTGCTTGTTGTTGGTAATCCCGAAATTTTCGACATTCGCCAAGAATATCAACTACCGCCAAGGGTTGCCCAGAAGGTACAGTTTTGTAGCTACATCCGCAAACAACTAGGGCGTAAAAGTCAAAATTTCATCCGTAGTAAGTTGCGATTAAATCCAGAAAAACAACTCATTTTAGTTACGCTGGGTGGTGGGGAAGATGGTTACAGGTTAATTGACACATATTTATCGAGTTTGGTATTGTTACCAGCGTCCCATAAATTACGAAGTTTAATTATATGTAGCCCAGAAATGCCCCTAGAACACCAAGCTGCGCTGAAACTGAAAGCTGCTGTATATCCCCAAGTGCAGATAGACGAATTTACCGATGATTTAATGAGTTACATCGCCGTCGCAGATGCCGTAGTCGCAATGAGTGGCTACAATACAACTTGGGAGATTCTCTCAGTGGGTAAGCAAGCCAGCAGTAGTAGTACCAAGAATTAAGCCATAACGAGAACAGTGCATTCGTGCAGAACATTTAGCAAATTTGGGGGTTTTAGCAGCGATTCATCCAAATGATCTGATTCCAGATATATTACTGCGATCGCTGTTACAACAACTCCAAACTCCGCAGGTTTCCCAACCGACAATTAATCTCAATGGTTTGCCCAAAATTAGCCAATACATCTCTACCTTACTAGCAAAAAAAAGAGTGTGATTCCATTTTGCTATAACTCAGCTGTACAATTACCGGAATTAGCGATGATTGTCAAAATTGTTTAAGTAAAAAGTAATAAAAATATTTATTTTATCTTTCGTTTGCCTTATTCCAACCATCCAAACTGACAGAGGTAAAATTTTCATGAAACGTATTATGTTTTACTGCCAACATATTTTAGGTATGGGGCATCTGGTTCGCAGCCGCGAAATTGTCCGAGGTTTAACCAAAGACTTCCAAATTTGTTTTATTAATGGTGGTGAAATAATTCAAGGATTTGAAATTCCTGCTGGTGTGGAAGTTATCAATCTGCCTGCAATTAAAACTGACCCAGAATTTGCTGAACTACAAGTAGTAGATGATGCCCTAAGCCTTAATGAAGCCAAAGAAATCAGAAAAAATCGACTTCTGGAAATCTTTCAGCAATTCCAGCCTGATATTTTGATCGTTGAGTTATTTCCTTTTGGAAGAAGACGTTTTTCTTTTGAATTAATTCCATTATTAGAATTAGCCAAATCAAATAAAGGATTGACTAAAATAGTTTCTAGCTTGCGAGATATTGTAGTTGTTAAACCTGAAAAACAAGTAAAACACGAAGAAAAAGTATGTAACTTAATTAACAAATATTTCGATATACTGTTGGTTCACAGCGACCCAGAATTAGTCCCACTAGAAGCAACGTTTTCGAGAGTCAATGACCTTAAATGTCAAGTAGATTACACCGGATATGTAGTGCAAGAGCCACCAACAAACCCTGTTTTAACTGATGAAGATCGGGAAATTATTAAATCAGACAAACCCCTGATTTTAGCCAGTGTAGGAGGTGGTAGGTTTGGTCATGAGTTGCTTGAATGTGTAGTTAATACAGCTCCTTTTTTAGAGAAAGTATTGCCACATCATATTCAGGTTTTTACTGGGCCATTCATCCCCAATTCAAAGTTTAAGGAATTGCAAGAAATGGCAAAATTTAGTAAAAACATCTATGTTCGACGCTATACTCCTTACTTGCTAAATTACATGAAAAAAGCAGACCTTTCGATAAATATGTCTGGCTATAACACCATAATGAATATTTTAACCACAGGTGTACGAGCGATGATTCTTCCCTTTACAGGTAATCAGGATCGAGAACAAACAATAAGAGCCGAAAAGTTAAGCAAGTTAGGAGTTGTAAAATTTATAAATCATAATTATTTGCAACCTGATTACCTGGCTATTAATATTATTAATTATCTCAAAGAGCAGCCTAATAAAATTAGCTTTGATTCTGGGGGAGTTGAAAAAACTGCAAACATTTTAAAAGCTTTAGCAGTCAAGCAAAAAATTGCCTAGTTTAAAAGAAAGTGCCAAGGCGCAAAAACTAGCAGCTGGTTTAGAACTAAGTTTGCTGTTGCGACTTTATGACCCATTAGAAGGGCCAAAAATGCACTACCTTTGTAGTTTCTCATAATCTTAGAGCCGTTGAACAAGTTGATTTAATTCTCTACATCGAAGACGGACAGATTTTAGAACAAGGTACGCATAAAGAATTACTGGACTTAAGTGGACGTTACAGTGCAGTGTATGCCTTGAAATCTGCGAGAACTTCCTATGAGAATGATGTATATGCAGTTGAAATTTAATGAGAAGGGAGCAAATATACCAGGTAATTAGCAATCGCGGCTACACAAACGTACCCCATTGGGGAACCCAGAGGGTAGGCCGCCTACGCGGACTCGAAGAATTTGAAACCCACGCAGGTGGGTTTTGTTTGTATAGCGACGAATTCCATTCGCTAGGACAGACTCTTACAATAGTCTCGACACCAGAATTGGTAATTACTTCAGAAAATAGTCAATCTATATTTACCGCGTTCCTGTGGATTTTTGGAAGTAATAACTATATAGTATGTATCATCTTCAGGCAATCTAGCTCGGTCAATTAAAGCACTGTAAACACCACTTTTGTCTTTGTCTTTATCGATCGCGATCGTCTGTCCTTGAGAATTTAGCAAAGCTACATAAGGAGAAAACTCTTCATCAACGCTATCAACACGAATACTTATCAGCTGATTTTTTCTACCTTGAAAATTAGAAACATTGTAAGCGCCTCCATTTTGTTTCAGGGTTGAACTTTTGGCAGTTAGTTGGTCTGATTCATCTAAAGTATAGCTAGCTCTATCATTCCTGAGAGCCAAACTATAGCGCCCTGTATCTCCAGGATCTTGACTAGTAACAGCAATCTTATAAATGCCATTCTTAGGCAGTCGCGCAAAAATGAATGCATCATCGCCACCACTGCTTTTATCCAAAGCACCTTTTTTGACAATAATATTGTTATCAGGATCGTGCAGAAACAACAAGGGTTTTAAACTCAAGTTATTCGATCTACGTGTATCATTACTGCCAATCAATCTAATTTGAACTAATTGATTTTCTCTGCCCTCAAACTCATAGAAATGAAAATATCTACCTTCAGATTGAAAGTCACCTTTACTCAGAATACCTAATGCAACATCTACAAAGTTAATCTCTTTGTAAGTTGGTGTTACAGGTGAATAAATCGCTGAATTATCGAGATTTTGGTTCCTAGTTGTAGCTACATTATAACTTGGCTTGCGAACTCTCCCAGAGCCACCATTAGAACGATTGGCGTTTGAGTTAGCAATTCTAGCTCTAGACGATCTAGATGCAGAGCTACCACCATTGGAACGATTAGAATTTGAGTTAGAAGTCCTACGTCTAGATGCTCTAGGAGCAGAGCTATTATCTGAAACCCTGGAAGTTCTTCGCTGAGAACTTTCTCTATGAGACGATGCACGAGGAGTCTGCTGTATTGGTGACTCAATAGAAATCATCCGTCTTGGAGATATTGGTGCCTGAGAAGCAGGAATTTGCTCAATTCCTTTTTTTACTGCTTCTGGTTGTCTCTCATCTGGTGATTTAGCAATTATGAAATCTTGAGAACTGTGAGATTTAACCAAAGCACTTATAGGCAGCACATTACTTGTAATTAACAAACTACTACTCATGCAACCAATTAAAATATGACTTAATTTGCGACGATAGTTTGTGTTATCTAATAGCATAATTACGCTCCTAATTTTGCTGATAATTTTGTCTCTTCCTGAAAGACAAAATTAATACTAGTTGCTGTTTTAACCGCAGCAGTGATTTAAATTGAAAGGGGAATTTAGCGTATATACCTTAGCGGCTTGCTAAAGGCATGGCCTGTAATCAAATGAATTCGTATATCCTACATACCCAAATGTTTGTCACAATCAAATCAGAAAAATTATATTTTCAATTTAGACTACTAGAGGAAATCTCAATCTCGTAGGTATATACTGAGCTACAAACTTAAATTGTTGCTTTTCGGAATTTTGCCCAGATATTTTTGTAAACCTGACTAAATTGCTCACACAGATGTAATACACAAGCAGACCTGATGCCCATCAATTCGTCAAAAGGCATCGCTCAAACACAATTTTTTCCATTTATCTAAATTGTTCAATACCTGATGAGGTAAGGAAATTGGGGATTTGTGTGCTGTCTCAGTGATATTTACTAACAACAGAGATTATACTGCATGACTTAAGATGAATATATACCCCAACTGAAATGGATTCCCAGTATGCTCTGTTGTGTGAATCCCGATTGCCAAAAACCCTTAAATCCTGATAAAAACAACTATTGCCACAGTTGTAGAGCGGAATTGATACCCTTGCTAGGAGGTCGCTATCGCCCCACTCAGGTTTTATCAGACGAAGGCGGATTTGGTAGAACCTATCTAGCCAAAGATGTACACAAACTGAATGAATGCTGTGTTGTTAAGCAATTCGCGCCAAAACTTCAGGGAACTGGGCCGCTAACCAAGGCCGTTGAATTATTTAAACAAGAAGCGAGCCGACTGCAAGAACTGGCAGAACATCCGCAAATTCCAACTTTATTAGCTTATTTTGAGCAAAATAACTATCTATTTTTGGTGCAGCAGTTTATCAATGGGCAAAACTTGCTCAAAGAATCGGAAACGCGGGCAAATTATAACGAAACGGAGATTCGCCAACTTTTGCTAGATTTACTGCCAGTACTGAAATTTATCCATCAGCGGGGAGTAATTCATCGGGATATCAAGCCACAGAATATTATTCGCCGTCAAAGTGACGGGCAATTAATCCTCATTGATTTTGGAGCTTCCAAACTGCTGACAGCAACAGTGCAGACTAGAATGGGCACTGTTATTGGCTCACACGGTTACACTGCACTTGAACAGATGCAAGATGGAAAAGCTTACCCAGCCAGTGATTTATTCAGTTTGGGGGCTACTTGTTTTCATCTCCTGACTGGAGTTCGCCCATCTCAACTGTGGATACATCAGGGTTATGGTTGGGTTGCATCTTGGCGGCAACATTTAACCAGTTCAGGTAGAGACGGAATTTCTATATCTCTAGAGTTGGGTGAAGTTTTGGATAAACTGTTGCAACTAGACATCCAAAAGCGCTATCAATCGGCTGATGAAGTCATCAATGACTTGACACTTCAAATACCACCATTGTTATCAGTGCCCCCAACTATACTTACACCAACATTTGCAGCTAACTCAGCAAACAAGGTGCCAGTTTCACCAAAATCAAATAACAATCTGAAAAGTCAACTGCTGTTAGGTTCTAGCATTTTGGTCTTGGGATTAGGGGGAGTTTGGTATTTTCAGTCTCGTCCCCAGACAGTCAGCGAGGTTACTGAACCTATTTCTCAGCCTATTCAGTCCCAAAAAAACGTCTCAGAAAATTCTTATCTACCCAAACCCTTCAAGGGGCATTCTAGTGACGTGAATTCTGTAGCTTTTAGTCCTGATGGTACAACCCTTGGTAGTGCCAGTGATGATAAGACAATCAAGCTATGGAATCTGACAGGTGGACAGGAAATCCGCACTTTAGAAGGACATTCCAATTGGATTTGGACTATAGCTTTCAGTCCTGATAGCAAAATCCTCGCTAGTGGTAGTGCGGACAAGACAATCAAACTATGGAATCTGGAAACAGGAAAGTTAGTCCGCACCTTGGAGGGAAATAGCGACGGAGTTACTTCCGTAGCTTTCAGTCCTGATGGCAAAACCATTGCGAGTGGCTGTGCTAGTAAGGATATGAAAATTAAAATATGGAATCTGGAGACAGGAAAGTTAATCCGCACCTTAGAGGGACATACCAATGGTGTTGCATCTGTAGTTTTCAGTCCTGATGGTAAAACCCTTGCCAGTGGTAGCTGGGATAAAACAATTAAATTGTGGAGTCTAGGAACAGGAAAGTTAATCCGCACCTTAGAGGGAAATCCAGAGTCGATTCTTTCAGTCGCTTTTGCTCCCGATGGCGTCATTCTTGCCAGTGGCAGTAAAGACAAAACAATTAAATTGTGGAATCTGAAAACAGGAAAGTTAATCCACACCTTAAAAGGGCATAATGATAAAGTTAATTCTGTCGCCTTTTTGCCAAGCGAAAGTTCAAATGGTATCACCCTTGTAAGTGGCAGTAGTGACAAGACAATCAAAGTTTGGAACCCAGTTACAGGAAAGGAAATCCGCACTTTGGAGACAGGTTCTGGATATATTTATGCCGTTGCAATTAGCCCAGATGGACAAACTATTGCCGGTGGTGGAAGTGGTGAGAACATTCTCAAAATTTGGCAAATGATTAATTAAAAATATCTGATAGTATACATTCGGAATAAATTGTGACTTTTTTGGGTTATACCTCAGAAAGAACATTTAGCTGTGCAAAAATATCAAATTAAATAGCTTCAAAAGATAATATTGGCGAATACTATATTATGGTAATATCCTCTACGTGTTCAGGATTATAGCTGGAAAAAAATATCAAAATCTATCTCTAAATCGGCAAAAATTAGTTTATATAGATGTTATTCTGCCAAAAAATATTTTTAAATAAAAGGTTATGATTAATATATTTTTTCTACTCATACTATTTTCTTCACTTTTAGGGCGAATTAAATTTCCAGGAATAAATATTGGTATTCATTATTTATTACTTCCTGCATTTAGTTTTGGAATCATTAGTTTATCTTTAAAATCCATACCAGAAGTTGTTAAGAAGCATAAAATAATTGTGATATCTATAAGCCTCATGTATTTGTGGATGTGGCTTTCCTCATTAATGAGCGAATTTCCAAATATTGCGATTACTTATAGTCTAAAATACTCAACTTATTATATATTATTTTTTGCTTTTTTAGTATTAACCTTTAAGAATATAACCGCATCATCTTTAACATTTTATTATCGTTGCATATTGTACTTGTTACAGATAATTGCAGGTTTGGGTTTTTTAGAGGTTTTACTTCCTAATAACTGGATTTTTAAATTATTAAAGTTCCCCAGCTTTTATCCTGAGATTGGTTCAATTATGCAAAACCCTAATCAGTTTGGGGTCATAGTCGCCATTGGATTATGTTTAAGCCTGATTTTAGAAAAACAGAATAAAATTTCTAAAATTGAATTACATATAAGCGAATTAATTTTTATAATTCCCTTGGCTTTATCTGCCAGCGGGAATGGTTGGGTAATTTTTATGATTGGGATGTTTCTTTTGTTATTATATAAAATTATTAGTTTTAGAAAAATGATTTATCTAATCAGCTTGTTGTTTTTATTCATTGTAACTGCACCAGTTTCCACACGAAGAATTGGTTTGGCAGATAGTAAAATATTTCCATTAACTAATATATTTTTAGAAAATTCAAGTTCAGTAAATCCAAATCAAAAAAAAATTCCTACTCTTGTAGGAACAGGTTTTTCAAGGTTTCAAATGTGGCAGGCAGCTATTAATGAAACTATTAAAAGACCATTTACTGGTATAGGTATAGGAGTTTTTCCAGACCAGATAGGAGTGAAAGTTTGGGGAAAGAAAAGTTATCATGCACATAATATATTTTTAAATGTGTCAGCAGAACAAGGAATTCCTGGATTATTGCTATTTACTAATTTTTTAGCGAGAATAGCATTGAAAGTTAAATATGCTAATCCTTTAATTATTGTTCCGATTATTATGTTTTTAGTGTCTCAAATTCCAGATTTTTTTGCTGAAGACTACACTTTTACAACTCTTGAGTTTTATTTTATAGCAGCTGCTATCAATTCTCGAAAAGATGTTGTCACGCAATTAAAACCTGAAATTATTTAAAATCTCAAAAAACTATGAGCGCTAAACCTCGTCTTTACTTAATATTTCCGAATATCTTTGATTTCAAGGGGGGTATTCAAGTTTACTCAAAATTTTTGCTGAAAGCTTTACAAGATATATATCCTGAAGCTGATTATGATGTATTTCTCAAATATGATAAGTATGGTTTAAAACAGCCAGATAAATTGGAGTTTTTAAGTTCAACAAGATTTCATTATTTTGGAGATTTACCAAAATTATTGCAACCAATTTTATTTGCCGCAAAAATAATTATTTTAGCTATTCTTCAACATCCCGTTATAGTCATTTCCACTCATGTTAACTATGGGATTGTTTGTTACATTCTCAAATTTTTCACTGGAACTCCTTACTGGGTCGTTGCTCATGGCTTAGAAGTTTGGGATATCGAAAATAAAGCAACAAAATTTGCTTTAGAAAAAGCAGATAAAATCATTAGTGTTAGTAATTACACTCGCCAGCGTTTGCTTCAAGATCCAAATATTGATTCAGAAAGAATAGTTATTTTACCTAATACATTTGATGCTAGTAAGTTTCCAATAAATTCTAAACCTACCTACTTACTCAAGCGATATAATTTAACAGATGAACAGCCTGTAATTTTAACAGTGACGCGGCTAGGAAGCACGGCAAAATATAAGGGTTATGACCAAATTCTTCATGCTTTAATTAAAGTGCGATCGCATCTCCCTAGTGTTCACTTTATTCTTGCAGGGAAAGGAGATGATATACCTCGAATTAAAGCTTTAGTTACCAACTTAAATCTACAAGATTGTGTGACAATTGCCGGATTTGTTCCAGATAAAGAATTGTGCGATCATTACAATCTCTGCGATGTTTTTGCTCTGCCTAGTAAAGGAGAAGGATTTGGGATTGTTTTTCTAGAAGCTTTAGCTTGTGGTAAACCTGTCTTGGCGGGTAATCAAGATGGTTCTATAGATCCCTTGGCTGACGGGAAGTTGGGATGTTTGGTCGATCCTGATAACGTTGAAGAAATTGCCGATAATCTAATTCAAATCCTGCAAGGTGATTGCTCTAATCCAGTAATTTACCAACCAGAATACTTACAACAAAAAACTATTGAAGCTTTTGATTTTAGCCAGTTTCGGGAAAGTTTAGCAAAGTTAATTAGTGGGAATTAGCTACAATTTAATAAAATTTGGTAAAAATAATGGACGACTCAGTATTTGTTATATTTCTTGCCTTTGGATTTCTTTGGGTTTTGATGGGAGTTGTAGGTTGGATTGCATTTCTAAAATCTGAGGGTGAGGAAATTAAGTTTGGTAAGTGGGGACTTATAGTTGCTATTCCAATCTTAATACCAATAATTGTTACTCTGATTATTGGTGTATTTTATCATTAAAAAACTCACTAAAATCTATGTTTTTTACTTTTGAATTGCACCCCTGACCAAAATCACTGTACTTTCTACACCAGAGGCGATCGCTTCGGGAATATTACCTTGAATCGCTTGCTGTAGCAATCCCTCGCGGGAAGCTCCCAAAACTACAACGTCGTAACCTTCGGTTTCCACTAGGTTAATCACACCTTCAGCGACTGAATTAGCTTGTATGGGGAGAGCAACTACAGTACTCGACAATTTGCGACGACGCATCAAATGGCGGATGGCTTGTTCTGAAATTGACATATCTGGCTTGAGTTCAGATGGCTTAAACACCTGTGTCAAGCGAATTTTTGGATCGTTTCCCAATGTAATTAAAGCCGGTAGCAATTTAATTGCCAGTGGGGAATTGGGGCCACCAGCCACTGGAACTAGCCAACGGTTAAAGGAGTGCTGAGTGCTGAGTGCTGAGTGGGGAGTGGGGAGTGGGGAGCGGGGAGTAGTGCCTAATTTTACTAATACGACTTCGCAGGTGGCTTGGCGAATTATGGTGTCAACAACGTTGCCAAAAATGCGGCCAGGGGTAGATGTGTTACCTTTCCATCCCATTAAAATTAGGTCGATGTGTTGTTCGTTGATTGTCTCCAAAATTGCCTGCGCCACATCGTGGGTAACTCGAATCTGTGTGTGTAAGGGAATTTTCCACTTTTTTGCTAAGACTTCTGCCTGTCGTAGCAAGCGGCGACTTTTTGCGGTTCTTACCTGTGTTTCTGATGGGGAACTGTGGCGGGGTATCAGCATCACTTGCACGCAATCTATTTCATAATGGCGATCGCGGGCAATAGCTGCTGCCATCAGTAATAAAACACCTGCTGTTTCGGGATTTGCTACGGGTACTAATAATCTACCTCTACCAGTGCTGGGCGATCGCGTCTGGTAAACTATGTATGAAGGTTCTGGTCGCAGTTTCGGTGTCGCATTTTCACCATTGAGATGATCTGCTTCCGCCCGAATAATATCTGCACGAGTAATAATCCCAATCAGTTTTCGCCTATCTACCACCGGTAAGCGACTGATTTGGTAGCGATCGAGTAAATATAGTACATTACTGAGGGTGTGAATTGGTGATACTGTCATGGGGACAGATGTCATAATTTCTTTTAAGAAAATATCGGCTAGATTGCGATCGCGAAATGTGTGGTTTGTACTCTCGCGGATTTTTAACAAATCTGATTGCGTTACAATCCCCACTAACTTGCTATCTTCTACCACAGGGAAACCGCGATGATGGGAACGAGCAAAAGCTTGCATTGCTTCTTCCAAGCTCATCTCTGCATCTAGAGTTTCTACCCGTTCTTGCATCACATCTTTTGCAGTCAACTTGGTTAATGCCCCTTCCATCGCAACTTCTTTGGTAAGAGTAATCCCTTTTAACTCCAAAAGTTTCTCATAAAGCGAACCAGGCACTACCTTATCCGCAACCAGGTAAGCTGCGACAGAAACAATCATTAAAGGTAGCACCAGGTTGAAATCTGTAGTCATTTCAAAGACAATCACAATTGCTGTGATTGGCACTTTGGAAACGGCGCTAAAAAATCCACCCATACCCGCTAGGGCGTAAGTCGTAGGAGAACCAACTCCGGTGATATATAACTCAGATACACCGATGATGTGTCCTAAACAAGAACCCAAAATCAGACTGGGAGCGAATAATCCCCCCGGCGCTCCCGAACCAAATGCAATCAGTGTGAGGATGAACTGGGCTGCAAAGGCGATCGCGGCGACGCTAGGATGGGAACTTCCAGTAATTAATGACTCCCGTAGTCCCGTATTATCACGGAAGGATGGAGGGAGCATGGCCACGACAATACCGGAGATAAATCCAGCTAAAGCTACCTGCAACGGTAAGCTAATATGTAATCTTTTATAAAATTTAATACTAAATATTAAACCGTGATTAAACAATGCACCAAACAAGCCTGCCAAAATACCTAATAGGATGAAAAAGGGAATTTCTGGGATGGAAAATTGGCTGGAAGATTTTACTAATTGCAAGTTAAGGTCAAGAGAGCCACCACCCAAAAGTCGGGATATCACACCACCAATAAAAGAGGCGATAATGGCAGTTCCGAGAGTCAATCCTGATAAATCTTGGAGTAACTCTTCAACGATAAATAATACACCTGCGATCGGGGCATTGAAAGCAGCAGCCAAACCCGCACCCGCGCCAGCTGCAATCATCTGCCGTCGATGATCTGGAGAAGTGGGAACCCAACGACTCATTCCTGCTGCCAAACCAGCCCCCACTTGGACAGTAGGGCCTTGCCGTCCCAGAGTCATGCCGGAACCAATGGCGATGATGGCACTGAATAACTTCACACCTGCTACCCGCCAAGATAATGTCACAGGCACATTGGCAAGAGAAGCTTTGACTTGCGGAATACCGCTACCAGAAGCCTCTGGTGCTAATCTATCCACCAACCATCCAGCCAAAAATCCCAGAACAAGACCAATTGCAGGTAGTACCAGCCATGCCGGCAAAAGGTGGGTAGTATGCACTCGCCATGTCCCCAGCCATCCCGATCCTACTTTCAGGAATACCGCAGAGAGGGCAGCAACCAGACCGATAATACAGGCTTCGGCGATCGCTAAACCTCTTCTAGGCTGCCACCAGGTGCGAAAACGCTGATTCATACCTTTTGGATTTTAGATTTTGGACTTTCCTGCGGAACGCTACGCGTAGCTTGCTTCCCCGTAAGGGTACGACTTATCTAGGAGAAGCACTTGCGAACGCTCAGTTAAACAATTTTTTATTACAAATCTTGACAAAAAAGCTGTTCAATGGAATCTTTAGAGGATATTTTAAAAGTCGTTGGCAAACTATAATTTGCTACTACACAAGCACTGTCCCCACTTACGAATTACGAATTACGAATTACGAATTATTTAATTGCTTCTTCCCGTGGTGGATAGCCCTTCTACTATCAGAGACGGAGTATAACAAGAACCATTCCAATCAACATCGTTGCCTAGTGTAACCAATTGCTTTAGGGCTGTGTAAACATTACCTGCAACCATCGTATCTTTAACGCGCCCAATTACTTGACCATTTTGGACGCGGTAGCCTAAATCGACGTTAATCGAAAAATCTCCAGAAATACTGCCGCCACCACCCAACATTTGATCGACAATCAAGCCATCATCTAGTTGTTGAATCAAATCTGGTAGCGATGCCGAACCTGGCTGGATGAGAAAATTAAATAAACCAGGGGTAGGATAGCTACCTAAACCAGGGCGAAAACCATTTCCAGTGGTGTTTGTACCCAGTTGGGAGCCGGTGGTGCGATCGCTATAGAAATGCTGTAAGGTTCCGTTTTGGATAAATACTAGAGATTGAGTAGGAGTGCCTTCATCATCAAAAGGGCAACTGTAAGGGCCAGCTTCTGGATCTTGGTAGATGGTGAGACTAGGTGCAACTACTTCCTTACCCAAACGTTCTGCCCAAGGTGAAGCTGCTTCTAAAACTCGCTTGCCATTCAAAGCGGCTTGTACAGTACCCCAAAGCATATCGGCGGCTTTAGAAGTGAATAAAATTGGGACTCGACCAGTAGGAGGTGAGATATTTTCACTCGACCAAATTAACCGTTGTAAAATTTGATTAGCTAATCTCTCTGGATCGAGTTCCCCGCGCTTGGTTTGACCATCAGCAACACTTAAAAAATCATCACCACGCACCCATTCTGCTGATATATAGCAGCTGAGGGTAGTGTCAGTATAGTGACAATCTAAACCTTTGGTGTTGACTAGTCTGGTGGTTTCAATATCACATTCCCAGTCACCATTGCATACAACATCGGGATAGGCATCACGGATGAGTGCGATCGCTTCTTTGCCCCAGTCCACCAAAACCTCTATCGGTAAACTTTCTCCTAAATCGGGGTAGGAGGGCTGAAAGTTAGAGCCTAATTCTACAGTTTCCGGTTGATTTAGTTGACTCAGAGCCAGAGCTTTTTCCACCATTACTTCGGCTAAGACAGAACCGTAAGCTACCGTCAGTCCCGGACGCCCGTTTCGCCAAAGCCGTAGCGCTGTGCCTTCAGATTGGTTAGTTTCTAGCTGTTTGAGTCGGTTTGCCTCAAAAAACACTGGGCGAGAAAGCGATCGCGACTGATACACCTCAGCAGCTTCTGCTCCAGATTTTATAGCTAGTTCCAGCAACTGTTCGGCTAGTGTATCTTGTGACAAATTTTCAGAACCCATGACCCTTAGTGAATTGTGGATTTTGAACCGCATATCAACGCTGTCTCAAGAGAAGTGCGATGTCTACGACGGGCTACGCCTACGCACTTTCCAGTGATGAACGCAGATAACTATCCAAAAATCATCAATGTTTCTTTACAGTTACGATTTAAAACCGCAGATCGACACTGATGGACGCAGTTAATTATCCCAAATCATTGTCATGTCTCAACGGATCTAGTCATTTGTCATTTGTCATTTGTCATTTGTCGGTGGGTACAAGAGGCAGAGAGGCAGAGGTGCGGAGGGGAAAAACTTACTGCAACTTCTCCCCTGCTCCATTCCCCATGCCCATTTTCACAGATTAACCTCTTGCAACAGCCAAAAACCAGCAAAAGATTCAGCTTTGGGATCGGACTGTACGCCGATAAAATGTACTCCATTAGCTTTTTGCTTGGCTGCTTCAAAACCTTTGGCTTCTGCTAAGATTTGAGGTTTTTTAATATTTGCCACAATCCAACTTTCAGTTACGCCAGTTTCTAAAAGCAATCTCGCCTCTTGGCTGGCGTCAAATTTTAGGAAAGCCAACTCCAAACCAGACATCCAGCCAGCCAAGGGCAACGCTCTCGATGAGAAAATCAAAATACCAGGAATACGGGCTTCAGGTGAAACTTTCGCCAACTCTAAAGGGAAAGCCTCACCAAAGCCAATTTCCCACTCTGGCATATCAGCAAAATCCGCAGCATCTAAGGTAACAAATACCCACTGCTGTCCTTCCAAAGCATCTGGTAAACGTTGCGGCAAAGGTTTCTCCAAGCGGACTGAGGGATTAGTCCCCCCTTGATACCCTGCCTCTTGAGGATACACTTCTTCCATCCGCTGTTCTAACCATTGGTTGAGAACCAAAGTGCGGCGGCTAGGCTGGGCGGGAATACCTAAATCTTGGCAAGCTTTAGTAATCATATTGTTCATTTGGCGGCGGAAAAAGCGGATTTTAATTGGTGCTTTTCCAGCTTGCTCAATAGCCTCCTGCAATGCTGTCCGCAACCAGCCCGAATTTACCTGGGTACTGGGACAATATTGAGCATAGCGAAACAAAGAGTCTGGTTTTGTGCCGATATCCAAAGGGCTTTCGCAGACTAAGACTTCCCAAACTTTTTTTTGATTATCGTCCAAAATCGGACGGGAGTAAAAATCGATTTCCCAAATACTGCCCATGTTTTGCGGTAAAAATCTGGCTGTTATGTTTTCCTGATATGTTGATCATACGAGTGTTGGGGCGCATTGGGCATTGAAAAGAGGCAGGGGGCGGGGGCAAAGGGTGTCGTTTTCGGGCTTGTCATCGCTTTGGCAAGATGTCAAGAGAAGATTTTAAGCGGACTGTGGATATCTCAGAGAAGAAAGTTTTGCAACTGTCGGTGGCTTCTAATCTCTCCAGTAAGAAAATCTTGAAGACTTTGGATGAAGCAACAGGGGGTTATATTGGTCTGCTGGATATGATTCTACAAGCGAATCATTCTGGAAAAATGAATGACGATTAGCTTATCTCCGAACTGATAGAACAAGTGGAGGAATTGTTGGATTCGTTCATGCCAAAATCTAGCGATTTTTGTGACTACTTTCGACATGATAGGGCTAAAAATGGCAAGGCAGTAAGCAGTTGATAGGCAGATCAAAATTACCCCAGTTTTACCCCAAAAAACAAGAGACAGGCTATGTTCCTGTCTCTGTAATTTATATTTCTTTAAAGGCGGCACCCGGATTTGAACCGGGGGTGAAGGTTTTGCAGACCTCTGCCTTACCACTTGGCTATGCCGCCACAGCAACATTCTCTGAACTACTTTAATGTTGCTAAGGTATCTTAGTAGCCAGAGGGCGCTAGTTAAATCATGATAGCATAGGATTCTGAGGTAGAGATAGTAGGTTAACTGGATGTTTTTGGTAGTCTTTGGGCGATCGCTAAAAAGTGGCGATTACAAGTTGACCACACCACAGACCACTCTTAGCAGATTAAAGAGAGTTTTAGGTTGTAACTTCCTGACTGCTGGCTTGTTACACCTTTACTTCATCAGCAAAATTACTCCAACGCACAAAGTGAAATGGGCCGGCGATAGAACCCCAGAGACGTTCATCGGTGTCTAAATCCCTTCCCCTGTCGAGGCTGAAAAATTCTTTAGCATCAATCTCAAATTCGTTATCCAAATAAGTATTTTTGCCGTCACGAACCACTATGCAGCCTTTACCAGGTTCAACTCTGCCTTTGAAGCTCTTACCTGTCCACTCTACAATCATGTTGCAGCCTGACATTTTTTCCAATTGATCAACAGACAACTCTTTGAGGCGTTCGGGTTCACGAGATGCACCGTAAAATTTTTCTTCTTCTTTAACGGTGTAGTGTTCAATAGCAATATGGTTTTCTGCCGGAATCAGCTTCATTACCCGCATTCGGTAGGGTTGATTGAGCAAAAAATCATAAGCTTGTTCGAGAAACAAACTTACCCCTGAGAACAACTCTAAGGGAAGGGGACGGATACACACGCGGATATGGGCATAAAAAGGTGGATTTTCAAAAGCTTGTTCTTGATTGCTAAAGTCAGCTGCCATCCAGCGGGCTAAGGTGGCGATATCAGTAGAATGAGTCATTACAAAACTATCAACTAGTTGCTTAAAAATTATCTAGGATTATTTTGACACTCCCCTGACTCAAAAATCTTAGCTGCGATCGCAATTTTTAAATTATATCTAGGATAGATTCTGTGACTGAAGAAAATTAGGCTGCTTTACTATAAGTTAAACTGCTGACATCTTGTACATAATAACTAGAACTCATTAAGCATTTATTTATACAAAACCCGCACAATTTCTTTTATCTGTATGCTGAAGCCACATAGCTCTCACGTAGGCTTTTCTTGTAAAGCTGGAGAAAAGCTGGAGAATAGTTAGTCAATAATAGGCATGGGGATAATTGCTAATTATCTCATGTAACTCACTCAAGGCAAAGTAAAGTACTCATGCTCAGGCACTTAATTGCGATCGCTACTGCCACTATACTCTTTAGCAATTCCTTAACACTGGCACAGACTAAACCGCCGAAACCACCTGATCAATTTCCTCCTAGCCCTCTAGAGATTACCACACCCGATCCACTGTCACCACGTTCGCCCAAGGATAAACAACCCTTAACTCTCCAAGAACGACAAAAGTTAGAACCAGCGTTGGATGCGTTAAATCAAGAAGCGGCTGCGAAACTGCAAGCAGGTGAACAGGTTGCGGCGTTTGAAATTTGGAACCGAGAACTGCGTTTGCGGCGCTTTCTAGGTTCATTAGCAGAGGTGCAAGCATTATCACGAGTTGGGGCGATCGCTTGGAAGCTAAACGACGGACAAGAAGTACAATATATAACGGAACGATTGCAAGCAATTCAAAAGCAAGCCCAATCTCAGAAAAAAAACGTCCCAATCGATCTAGAATTGTGGCGATCGCTAGGTGAAGCTTACAAAAATGTACGATCGTCTAAACTGGCTATAGAAGCTTACGACCAAGTTTTGCTAGTAGTGCGACAACAAAATGATCGAGCAGCGCTATTAGAAACCCTCAAAACAATTGGAGAACTGCATTTGAGTTGGTTTGATTATCGCAAAGCTGCGCCAATCTACGAGGAATTGTTGAGTTTAGCTACATCTGTTGGCGATCGTGTAAACGAGGTAACATATCTGCAACAACTGGCTTACATTTACGAGCAGACAAGCCAACCACAGCAGTCATTGAATGTACTTAACAAACTAGCAGAAATTTATGTCAATGAAAATAAGCTTACGGAAATACCAGAATTAAAGATAGCGATCGCTTCAGATTACGAATCTCTAGCTAAGAAAGATCCTAACTTATTGCTAGAAGCTTTTAATAATTATCAAGAAGCTTATACTACTGCTTGGCAATTAAAGCAGTATGTTCGAGCTGGTGATGCTTTGCAGAAGTTAATTGCGCTGTATCGTTCCCAAGGACAAACAGAAGAGGCTTTGCAGGCTAGCGAAATTCTGGTGCAGATACAGGCGCAAGCTGCCAACTTTTACGGAATGATGCAAGCTTATGACCAAATAGGGCAATTGTATCTAGAACGCAAAGAATTTCCTCAAGCATTAACAGCTTTTCAACAAGGGTTAAAACTGGCGCAACAACTCAAACATGAAGAAGCATACTTTACTGGACAAATTAAAAAACTGTCGAAAGCAAATTAACTGAAATTTCTGCGATCGCTTAATAGTCATTGGTCATTTGTCACTTGTACTGACTTGTACTGAGCGCAGCCGAAGTAGCATAGTCCTTGGCGCAGCCTCTCCAAGAGTGTATTGGTCATTCACAAAGGACAAATGACAAATGACTAAAATCATGACTGAATAACTGTATTGGGGGAATTACGGGTTAAAAGACCATCTTCCATTTCGACGATGCGATCAGCTATGTCTAAAATACGGTTGTCGTGTGTCACCAATAAGATAGTAGTGCCCTGATTTTTGGCTAGACTCTGCATTATTTCCACAACATCGCGTCCTGATTGTTTGTCTAATGCTGCTGTTGGTTCGTCTGCTAGCACCAACGGGGGACGATTTACTAAGGCGCGAGCGATCGCAATTCTTTGTTTTTGTCCACCAGAAAGATTGTCTGGGTAGTAATCAACTCGTTCTTCTAGACCAACAGACCCCAGCATAGCTTTTGATTTAGCCACTGCTTCTGTTTGAGAAATATTATCGTTCAATTCTACCGCCATTTGCACATTTTGCTTGGCTGTCAAGAACCCTAGCAAATTGTGAGCTTGAAAAATATAACCAATGTTGCGTCGCATCTGCACTAATTTGTTTTGACTGACGCCAATAAGTTCTTCACCTAAAAATTTTAAACTTCCTTCTTGTACAGACCGCAAACCGCCAATTAAGCTCAGTAAGGTTGTTTTACCTGAACCTGATGGCCCGGTCATAATCACAATTTCACCTGGATAAATGTCTAGATTGATATCAAATAATATCTGTTTTCTCAGTGCGCCTTTGCCATAGAAGTGATTAAGATTTTTAATGGCGATTACAGGTTCTTTTTCCATCATATTTTTGTTAGTTATAAATTAGTAGTTTCAAAATTTAACTGTAGTGGCTTTCAGAGACTAAATTTGCTTATTTTTTATTATAAGCTAAACTTATTTTTACTATCTTTTAATTAATATAATATTAATTAAAAGATATCTGCTGGATCGGCAGAGCGTAATTTTCTAACTGCGATTGCACCAGAAACAATGCACATCAGCATAGTCAAAATCAATACCATTGCCGCTCGTTCAAAACTCATAAAAACTGGTAATAGTGTTGCATTTCTGGCGCTGTCATACATAAATAAGGCAAAAACTATTCCAGGGAAATAGCCTAAAACTGCTAATAATAAAGCTTCTTGAAGAATGACTGTCAATAAATAGTTTTGTGTGTAACCTATGGCTTTGAGGGTAGCGTACTCGGCTAAGTGATCTGCAACTTCTGTATAAAGAATTTGATAAACAATCACAGTACCCACAATGAAACCCATGACAGTCCCTAATGTGAAAATAAAGCCAATAGCTGTACTATTTGCCCAGTAACTCCGCTCAAAATCAATAAATTCTTTTTTAGTTAAAACATTTACTTCATTAGGTAAATACTTTCTTAATTGTTGGGCAACAAGATTAGCATCTGCTCCCGGCTTTAATCTAATTAACCCAATATCAATTAATCCTTTTTGACGATTGCTAAATATTCGCAGAAAGTTGATATCACTCGTAATTAAATTACCATCTGCACCAAATGATGCACCTAATGTAAAGAGTCCTTCTACTTTAATTCGCCGCCTTCGTACTTCTGCGGTCACAGGCTTTCCTTGGTCATAATTAGCAGCGATCGGCCCATACTCTACTCTAGAAGAACGGTCAAATAGAACTACATCAGGTAGTTTAAGTTTATCTAAATTTTCCTGAACTCCAGGTAAGTTAACTAGGTTAGTTTCTGGGTTCATTCCAAAGATTAGGATACTCCGAGGACGGCCTGTTACAGGATTTTTCCAGATTGTAAAGTCCAAATATATTGGATGTACTGATTGAACTGCGGGTAATTCTAAAGCTTTATATAACCGTCGTTGAGAAAAGCTTCTCATGGCCAATATAGCGTTAGATTGACTATTAATTAAAACAATATCGCCTTGCAAGCTGTTATGGAACCGAACGTTACTATAATACAGAGCATCCCGAAAGCCAAGTTGCATAAACATTAAAATATCGGCAAAAGCAATTCCTGCTAAAGCCACAGCTAGACGAGTTTTTTCCCTTGTCAGTTGTAGCCACGACAGAGGTATTTTTTGATTCATTTTATAGGCGTCTCAACAAGTGTAGCGATTTTAAATTTTCAACCCATGATGGTGACACCCGTACCGGATTGATAGAATGTTTAAAATTGATTAAACAGACTATTAAACAAGATTTTTAATCCAAAATATCAAATTATGGATTAGGATTACTGCTCACCGACAACTTAATTAATTATTAATATCGACAATAACTTTGGCGTAAGTTAAACCAGAAACTTTCTGGCTATCTTCTGGAGACAGAGCAATTTTAACTTCTACAACTCTGGCATCCACATCTGCTGCTGGATCTGTATTCAGCACATCTTTTTTACCAATTTTTCTGCCAATTTCAGTGACAGTTCCCTTTAATTCTCCGCCAAATGCACCGTTATCACTGGTGATAATAGCATTTTGGCCAAGACGGACTTTACCAATGCTGTCTTCGGCGACTTCAGCAATTACAAACATTTGGTTAGTTTGTCCAATTTCAGCAATGCCATTTGCGCCGATCGCTTCACCCGATTTGGTATAAACCTTTAAAATTTCTCCAGCGATTGGTGCTTGAACGTAGCTTAATCTTAGTTCTGCTTCGGCTTTTCTGACATTTGCGATCGCATTACTAACTTGGGCTTGTGCTACTTGTACATCGGTAGGACTAACATCTAAAATTCTGCTTAGTTTGGCTTTTTCTTCATCAATTTGTCTTTGCAAAGTTGCGACAGTTTTATCACGGTTAACTTTAGCTTCGATTAACTGCTGTTGCAAAGTTGCTAAATTTTGTATTTGGTTGGCTCTAGCCTCAGCAAGTTGCTGTCGCAAGGTTGCCAATGTCTGTTTTAGGGTAGCTTGGCTTTCAGCCACCTGCTGATTAGCAGTTATTGCACTCAAGCGTCTTCTATCTCGCTCTTGCTGAGAAATAGCACCTTCTTTGTATAAATAATCATACCGTCCGGCATCGACTTGAGCATTGCGCTGTTCGGCTTGAATACGCACAACCGTTGCTCTAAGAGCATCTCTTTGCCCACTAAGTTCAGCTTCTAGGCGATTAACGGTTGCTTGTTGGACAAGTTTATCACCACTTAATTGAGCTGCAATCCGCGCGATCGTTGCTTGCCCTGCATTCCTTTCGCCAATTAACTGCGCTTGTAGGCGAGCAATAACTGCTCTTTGAGCTTGAATATCTCTGGGAGAGCCAGCCTTGACTTGCGCTAAATTCGCACGGGCTTCTTGGACTTTCGCTTTTGCCTCTTGTAGTCCGGCTATTTGGGTATCGCGGTTGTCCAAAATTGCCACAATTTGACCTTGCTTTACCTGTTCACCCTCTTTCACCAGAAGTTGCTGAATTCGTGACGATGGCGCTAATCCTGATGATGGGGCGGACAATTTAACAACTTCGCCTCGCGGTTCCAAACGCCCTACAGCACTAATGCTATTGGTAGATGGCATTACGGGTGCGGATGTAGCTAGTTTTTTTAACTGCTCGATTTTGGCCGTACCTAGTATCCCAGCGGCGATTACTACTGGCACGGCTACAGCGATACCCCACCAAATCTTAGGTTGTTCATGATTTAGTGTCTGTTCACTTGGCTTCGGCTTTTCAGTCACCCTTGACATAGTATGTTGCCCATTTACCTGAATTGTGCTGATGGAAGTAAAAATAAAAAGGTTTTTAATCAACTGCCAGCTGTTAGGACAAACAACAGTGGTTTCAAGCTGGGTATGGCTTAAAAATCCATTGTGTGATGAACGTTCAACACTATGGCTTTACAAAATTGTGTTTTCTATAGCCGCATATTATGTATGCAATACACTCTTACCTCTCTCCAAACCTCTCCTTTTAGGAGAGAGGCTTTGAATCTTACTCCCCTTCCCTTATAGGGAAGGGGCTGGGGGTTAGGTCTGTATTGCACTCAACTGATAACCGCTATATTGAGACATCAGTGCAATGGGAGTTAGCAGAATTCACAAGCAGTATGAATCTAGATATAGAGACGCGATATATCGCATCTCTATAAAAAATTCTCAATTGGTATGATGCGGTACTTTACTGCTACATTTACGACAGCGAGAGTTAGTTTCAAAATTGAAAAGAAACATCAAAAATAGACTGTTGCCTTTGTTAGACACAATCTTGCTACAAAAGTTAGTCTTCCTTAAGTCAATCAACGATTAACTAACTAAAAAATATCCGTTCACCCTGAGCGAAGTCGTTGGCGTGGTCAATGAGCGTAGTCGAAGTGCAGCCTCTCGTAGAGAAGGGTCAATTTGAACATTCCTAACATCAGAGTTTCCTTAACTTTCTGGTCAATGAGTTAGCTGTCTCTAGTTGTTTGCACCTACCAAGACAACAAACCATTTTGTAATATTTGCTTCAAAGACCTTACTATTCTCCCTGTTGCTGTTTTGGAACTCCATAAAACTCTCGTTGAATGAATTCTACATTTATCCGTTTGCTGAAAACGTAGCAGAGCCTACAGATGGGGGAGATGAGGGTGATAGAGGAGATGATTAAGTTGGCAGATCGAATAAAACTGTGGTCATGTAATTTTCTGCCCAAGCTGGGCCAAAGGCTTTTTCTAGGACGCGGCGGGTTTTATCGTTTTGCTGCTGTTTGGTGCAGTAGTTGTGTTGTCCGGCGAGATTTTGGCTGACTTGTTCAACTGAAACAGGATGCGAGGCGATCGCTTGGATGCAATGAATATCTAAAAATTCTCGCACCCGCAAGAGAAACATTGTTTCTTCTTCAGGGGAACTGGGGCGCACAAAGATACAAAAATCTGAAAAAATATTTCCCCATTCTGGTAATTCACGGGGTTGGGAAAAGTTAAGTACCGTTAGCTGTGTCAGTGCAGAAGTATAAGATTCTGGTAAGGTGCGCTCTACGTGAATTGGAGAAAGGTCTGCGATCGCTGCACTAATTTGACCTCTACCCCCAACTAAATCACAACCAAACATCGGCAGGTTGTATTCTGGGCGGGGAAACATGACACAGTGCAAAATATCCAGCATATTGCCGATTTTTGCCAGTTCCAAGTGCATTTTCCGAAACTGGGGCGTTTGATAGCAACGGTTTTCAATCGTCAGTTTTTCGCCTTCTAATCTACCTTCCACATACCCCAACTCATTAGGCAAATGGTAAGGGGATAAATCCAGGTGCTGATGCCAAGCTGCCTCAATACAATCAGCTAGCTGACGAATTAGGGGATGTTGTTGCTCGCGCAGCGAGGGCATAGAAGTAAATGACATATTCTAGTTGGGAATGCGATCTAGTGGCCAGTCTACAACTTGTCGTGTCATACCTGTTGTGGTCTGCAATATAAGCAAACACTTACACCCAGCCAACGTAAATTTATAAGACAGATACTTTTCACAAGGATTCTTTTTTTTGTAGTCTAGGTTACAGAAATAATTTTAGATTAGTCCATTTGTGAAGGCTAATAGAAAGCTATGAAACTAGATTCTTATAAACCGGATTTTGCTATACAAACAAGAAGGCACAATAATCTGGAAGGCTTACAGAGGTTCAGAGCTTCTACTTGGGTAAAGCTTTTGCAACTTCCCAACCCCTTTAGTTTTGACGAAGCACTTTTATTGTGTCCGGTTTCAGCAGATGAGTGGCTAGCCTGGATTCCAGATCATGGAGAGGCAATACTCAATATCAGGGAATTTAGTTATTAGTCATTTGTCATTTGTCACTTGTACTGAGCGAAGCCGAAGTATTTGTCATTGGTTAATAACTTTAGACAAGGGACTATTGCTGCCAGAAATCAGTGACATCGTATCCCAATTCACTTAACATCTGGCGCAGCAGGGGTAAACTGAGTCCAATTACATTGGTGTGACAGCCTTCAATTTTTTCTACGAAGAAACTTCCAAAACCTTCAATGGCAAAGGCCCCAGCACACTTGAGTGGTTCACCAGTGGCAACATAAGCTTTAATTGCTTTTTCGCTCATTTGAGCAAAGTAAACTCTTGTGATTTGTGACTTGACTAAAGTACGGTTTTGGTCATGGTCAATTAAGGCGTGACCTGTGTACAAGTCGCCAAAGTTACCTTGCATTATCTGCCAACGTGCGATCGCTTCAGAGAAGTCTGCTGGTTTGCCGTAAATTTCACCATTGATGGACAAAACTGAATCACAACCCATAATCAAAGCTGATTCAAACTGTGGGGCTACAGTTTCCGCTTTATACTGGGCAAGAGTTTTGACCAATTCTCCTGGTTCACTTAGTTCAATTTGCGATTCGTCAAAGTCACTAGGTTGAACTATCGGTTCAATACCAACAGTTTGCAATAAGCGGCGTCGGGCTGGAGAAGCTGAAGCAAGTACAAAAGGTGGAATTTTCATGATCTGACCAACTTGGTAATTGGGGATGGGGTACTGGGCACTTGTACTGAGCGAAGTCGAAGTATGGCTTATTTCCCTTGTTCCCCTTTTCCCGCAGTCTTTTTTTAATTTTTAATTGATGTCTCCCTACTCCCCAATTAATAAACAGAAAAAGAATTAACAACCTCATCTATCATTCGTTTAACTTTCTGCCAGCGTTTTTCAGGAATTGAGGCGTTGAAGGTAAAAAGTTTACCACGGCTAACAGCGACACTGGCGATGTTGTGACGTTGCTGTTGATTGGGGAGTTTAACCTCATACTCTAAAAGGTAGTATGTTTTACCATCTACTTCTCGCTGTGCGGCATTGACTAATTCAGCCGAACGACCAGAATCAGGAGGCGCGAGAGCCGCTTTTCCTAATTTGTATCCTACTTCTGTTGGGGTTCCCAATTCTGACAAAGTTTTGCCTTCAGGAACTGGGCTAATCACAACCGAAACATTTTCAGACACCTCAATCAAATCGTGGAAAACCACATCTGGCCCATCGGCAACTTTAACTGGCAGCCAGCCGTTAGGATATAAAAACTGATAGCCATCACTACTATCTACAAAGCTTTTGAGTCCAGCCGCAGCCGCAACATCCGAATTACTCAGACTAAAGCTCAACACCAATAGCAAAATTAATACAATTCGTTTCCACATTTCTACAGATTCCTTTGGGCTGGAGATAACACAAGGCTTGCATCATTTCTCGTCTTTATTCTCCCACCAACCGGGACGCTTCGGATAATAAATACATTAGATGGTGAGGTATCAGTGCTTAAAGTTCCCAATCATATTAGTCTTTCCAGTTTGCTGATAGTGGAAAGCAAACATAGAGCTTCATAATGAGTTTTATCATCATGAAGCTCTATGTTCTGTAACGCCTAATTATAAAAAAGGAGAGGCAGATAATTCTACCCCTCCTATACAGGGATAGACAAATTACTTCAACTATCCCATGATTAATTCCAACTAACTAGACTTAGTATCTATTGCCTTTGTTGGGTTTGTGAACAATAAAGCTAAGAACTTGGCACTGCTTGATGTTGTCAAAACCCACAACACGAATATAGCTGCCGTTAAATTGAGAACGGCATCCTTGAACTTCGCTCAATACTTCTTGAGTAGATTTCGCACCGAACAAAGGTAGTTTCCACAGTGTCCAATATAATTCTGTTGGCTCAGAAGTTTCGTTAAACTCGATCGCAGGAATGTAACCTTGATTCAAGATGTACTGAACTTGTTTAGCAATTTGAGCATCAGACAGAGGGGGAAGATAAGAAAGGGTTTCGTAACGACGCTCTTTTGGTAAAGTTTGCATAGCTTTTGATAATGGGTTGCGATTTTTACTAGTAGATTGACCGAACTAATTGGATAAGTTATCCAAATTCTGATCTGAAGTTGTTTGCTGTTCTGGTTGCAGACTGGGGTTAGATGTGTCTACTACTTGTGTGATGCGTTCTAAATGCTGGCGACGTTGCTCCATGTTGGCTTGCTGAATGCCAGTGCGCACCATTTCCGGTAAAAATTCTGCAATTTCTTCCGCAATATGTTCTCTGACAGTCATGATTCGCAAAGCCAAATCTGGTTTTTCCCGCAACAATTGCTCAATTAATGACTCACCATTTTGAATTTTGCCAGACGAAAAGTTACGCAGCCAAAGTTCTAATGGCGGATTTGTTTCGCCTAGCTGTGCCAATACTGTCCTTAGAGCCTGATAAGTCAGATAGCTTTGGAGAGTTTTGGCTGTGTCCTTCGCAATTTGCTTAAGATTCATGCTTGACCCCAGCCGTGAAGAGTTATGAGTTATGAGTTACGAGTTATGAATTAATGCAAAGCAAATCCTAACTCTTGTACAGACGCGATGAATCGCGTCTCTACTTCTAACTCTTAACTCTTAACTGTTAACCCAGATCAGACGGTATCCATTGCTTCAAACTCGAACTTGATTTCTTTCCACAGTTCGCAAGCAACAGCCAGTTCAGGAGACCACTTGGCAGCTTCGCGGATGATATCGTTACCTTCACGAGCCAAGTTGCGGCCTTCGTTACGAGCTTGAACAACGGCTTCCAAGGCGACGCGGTTAGCGGTTGCACCAGGAGCGTTACCCCAAGGGTGTCCCAGAGTACCACCACCGAATTGTAGTACGGAGTCATCACCAAAGATTTCTACCAGTGCGGGCATGTGCCATACGTGGATACCACCAGAAGCAACTGCCATTACACCAGGTAGAGAAGCCCAGTCTTGGGTAAAGTAGATACCACGAGACTTGTCTTGCTCAATGTAGTTTTCACGCAACAGGTCAACGAAGCCCATTGTGATGCCGCGCTCACCTTCCAACTTACCAACTACTGTACCAGTGTGGATGTGGTCGCCACCAGACAAACGTAGGGCTTTAGCCAATACACGGAAGTGGATACCGTGGTTCTTTTGACGGTCAATTACAGCGTGCATCGCACGGTGAATGTGCAGCAAGATACCATTATCACGACACCAACGAGCCAATGTGGTGTTAGCGGTGAAACCTGCGGTGAGGTAATCATGCATGATGATGGGCTGTTTAAGTTCTTTAGCGTACTCAGCCCGCTTCAGCATTTCTTCACAGGTAGGAGCGGTAACGTTTAGGTAGTGACCTTTAATTTCACCGGTTTCTGCTTGAGCTTTGTTGATAGCTTCAGCTACGAACAAGAAGCGATCGCGCCATCTTTGGAATGGTGCGGAGTTGATGTTTTCGTCGTCTTTGGTGAAGTCCAAACCACCGCGTAAGCACTCGTATACAGCACGTCCGTAGTTCTTAGCAGAAAGACCCAATTTGGGCTTAATGGTACAACCCAGTAAAGGACGACCGTATTTGTTTAACTTGTCGCGCTCAACTTGGATACCGTGAGGAGGCCCTTGGAAGGTCTTGATGTAAGCTACTGGGAAACGGATGTCTTCTAGACGCAGCGCCCGTAAAGCTTTGAAACCAAATACGTTACCGACAATTGAGGTCAATACGTTGGTTACAGAACCTTCTTCAAACAAGTCCAAAGGATAGGCAACGTAGGCAATATATTGGTTGTCTTCACCGGGAACTGGTTCGATATCATAGCAACGACCTTTGTAGCGATCGAGGTCGGTGAGCAAATCTGTCCACACAGTTGTCCAAGTACCTGTGGAGGATTCAGCCGCAACAGCCGCACCTGCTTCTTCGGGAGGAACACCGGGCTGAGGTGTCATACGGAACGCAGCTAGAAGATCGGTATCTTTTGGTGTGTAATCCGGTGTGTAATAAGTTAGTCTGTAATCTTTAACCCCGGCTTGATACCCAGATTTGCTCTGAGTCTTCGTTTGAGCGTAAGACATAATTTTATCCTTCCCTGAAATCACTCTTTTTAATTATCAAATCACGTTTTGTGCAACTTCCCCTCACCCCGCTCTTGCCCCCCTTGAGCGAGGGGAAGATCAGAAAAATTTTATGTTAGGAGTTGCCTTTGGCAAAGGTTAGCAGTTTTTTTGCGGCTGACACAATGGATAGCGGTGGTAGCCCTCCTCACCAGTGTTTCCCCTTCTAGGGGTACACCACCTAGCGCTTCTACTGTTTCCTCTTGCTAAAAATCAAAATTCTTTTTTACTTCTTCTTCGCACCCAACTAAACCTTCTCAATTTCACCAAAACTTCCGCGCTTTGCGGCTTGATTTAGATAATTCCCCCATAAATTAGGGTATTCAGGGGATTGGCCTTGCTGGCACACATTCCCGCCTTTACACTCCTTATATCTTTCCCTTTGATGGAAAAGATACCAGAAAAGAATTTACTTGACAGAGATTTAGCAGAGTGGTGAGCAAAAGATAAAAGAATTGCACACCACGTAATTTGTAACTTGTTTCACAATATATCAAGAATTCGATAAGTTATTCTTTGAAAGTTTTTAACTTATCTATTTAATTTTGTTATTACATAAAGATTTAAACTTTTTGTTACAAAAGGTTTACAAAATGTCATTAAGAACTGTAAAGGACTTAAAAGATTAGGGAGATGGAGAAATCCTCAGTTCCCACCAATACACTGAGTTTCGAGCGCGCGGTAATCGAGCGACTTGTACTGAGTTTCGACTACGCTCAACTACCGCGGCGTCGAAGTAAGTCGAGATTCAACTACCGCTTGTGGTTGGCATAGCCTCTCCAAGAGTTGTGTCCCCAATCCCCAATGTTTAAAAAATCCCAGCAAGGGGAACACTGAAATTAACCCAAAGCCAGTTTAGGTAAATGCTATGGGTACTGTCTCCAAAGGAAATGTCACTGTGGTATTGTTTTACAAGCGTACTAAGCGTACTAGTTTATTAATTACTTCTATCTTGCTGGGGTTGATAGCTTTGCCAAATATGGGATGGGCGCAAAAAACCCCTGACATTAATTCATCTGATCTAACCCCCGCTTACCCATCTTCCGCACCGCCACCGCGAGTACAATCTTTGCCTGATGAGCGGGGAGTTGAAGAAAATTCACCGAAAACTGATTATCGTGTTGGTAATTTATTGGGAGATGTTACAGGTAATCTTTGGGTAGGTTCTTGGCGGGGACTATCGCGGATCGATCCGAAAACCGGGAAGATTATTTCTCGTGTGAGCTTACCAAATGTTGCCATTGGGGCTTTAGCCCAAGACAAGGTAGGACGTTTGTGGGTAGGAAGTTATGAGGGACTAGTTCGAGTTGACCCCCGCACTAACGAAATCACCGCCCAAAATTTATTTTTGCCTTCTAAACGCGTGCTGTCACTGTTACTTGACAAACGGGGTTATTTATGGACTGGAACCGATAGCGGTTTAGCTCTCATTAGTCCCGACCAAGGCTTGATTATGACAACATTAAAAAATCTGCCTGGTGTCAGTGCTAATGCCTTGACTTTAGATGCTGAAGGTCAATTGTGGGTTGGTACTCTGGATGGATTGGTGCGGGTAAATACTGCTAGTGCTGCGATTATAAAGCGAATAGCCGATTTACCAGGGACAACTGTACAAGCTTTAGCTATTAGTCCAGAAGGGTTAATTTGGGCAGGAATGCCGAATAATTTGCTAGTTATTAACCCAAAAACTGGTGCAGTGTTGCGGTCTGTAACCCGCTTGCGTGGGCGTGATGTAACGGCGATACGTTTTGCTAAAGATGGTAGTGTCTGGGTCGGAACTAATAATGGTTTGTTACGATTAGATCCAAATACAGGTGCCGTATTAGACGGAGAAGTTGCTGGACTTCCTTCTAGTCGGGTTATTACGCTTGCACCTGATATCGGCAATAAATTATGGATTGGCACTAGTGAAGGTCTAGCTTGGTTAATGCCCAAAACCGACAGTGCAAAACCCCATATTGCTTTCAGTCGCGCTGTTAAATGATTAGTTAAGAGTTATGAGTTAGGAATTATAAGTTAAAAAATTTTTTAAATTCAAAACTCCTCACTCCTAACTTTTAACTTCTAACTCAGCACTCCCTACTCAGCACTCAGCACTCAAAAAATGGCAATCACTACCCAGCAATTAATTCAATGGAAACAACAGGGACGGTCAATTGTCGCGTTGACCGCCTGGGATTATGCGATCGCTCAACTCCTCGACGCAGCTGGTGTAGACTTAATCCTCGTGGGTGATTCTATGGCAGTAGTTCTAGGGTATGAAACAACACTGCCAATTACTTTAGATGAAATTATCTATCATGCCAAATCTGTGCGCCGTGGGGTTAAACGGGCATTAGTAGTAGTAGATTTACCTTTTTTGACGTATCAAGAAAGTCTGCAACAAGCGATGCACTCAGCTGGGCGGGTACTAAAGGAAACGGGCGCTCAAGCGGTAAAGTTAGAAGGTGGCTATCCAGCGATCGCCCAAACTGTGGCTCGTTTAGTAGAAGCCGGAATTCCGGTAATGGGTCATGTGGGTTTGACACCGCAATCAATACATCAACTGGGTTTGCGCCAACAAGGTAAAACGCAAGAAGCCAGTGAGAGGATTTTACAAGAAGCGATCGCTCTCGAACAAGCGGGTGTATTTTCTCTAGTGTTAGAACATATACCCGCAGATTTAGCAATGCAGATTTCACAAAAATTAAGTATTCCCACAATTGGTATCGGTGCGGGAATTCACTGCGATGGACAAGTTTTAGTTACCTCAGATGTCCTGGGACTGGCCCAAAAGCATCCACCATTCGCCAAAGTTTACACGAATTTACGCGAGACGATTACCAAAGCTGTGCAAGATTATGCCGAGGAAGTGCGAGAGCGCAAGTTTCCTTGATTTCATCATTAACTATGACTGAAACTGAAGCAACAAATTTTTTAAGAGTTCTACTTCAACAAGATGCAGAAGAAGTACAAACTTGGTTGAGAATGGTTTGGGCAAAGCAACAGCAAGTACCAGAAAAATTTAACTGGCTTGGTTTAGCTGAAGTCTCTACTTTCACAGCGCAAGAACTAGCCAATGAAGAATCTAATGAATCTCATTCAGAAAGCCTTGCTTGGGCAGAGATAGCAACTTCAGTTTACGAATTTTTAGCTGAAAATAATCCTAGTTTTTCTGAACGATATCTACATTCTTTAATGGGATTACGAGCTTACACGATCCTAAAATTTGGTGCTATTCCAGGAAATCCAGTTCTCGATATACATCTGATTATTAATTGGTTTTTTGATAATTTACACATTTCCTATGAAGAAGCATTAATTAAAGCAGCAGATTGGAGAAAAGCTTTAGCAGCCAATAATCCAGAAGAAACTCAAAAAAAGTTTGATAGCGAACTGGAAGATTTCAGAAAATTAAGGTTGATTAAGAATCGGTTATCAATCATTAAATATTTATCTAAGAGTAAAGATTTTCTTCCAAACGAGGAACTGAATACTTGGATTTCACTTTGGGAAAAATTGCCCTAAGCTATGTTAATTGAGTCTTTCGGAAATCCTTTAAGCAGTACTGCAACCTAAATCAACAGTAATACCATTTCACTTTAATAATGATACAAATACGCTGGTAAGGGCATGGCATTGCCCATTAATGTCAACTTAACGCCAAACCCCTTGTCCGCCGGGAATTGAAATTCCCGTCTCATCGCTAAAGTCATCTGAAGATGACTAAATATCGCCAAAAATCTCCAGTCTACTGAAGTAGAGTTAAGCTAAAAGCCGGAAAATTGATTTCCGGGCGGGGATGTAAGCCAACAGATAAGCTATTTCCAGCTGAAGTTGACACCAATGGGGATTACCATGCCCCTACGATAAATCTATATGTATCAGGATTTTCGTGAATTGGTATAACTACTAAAGAAATGCTAAACAAGCAGCTAATGAAAAAAATAAAAAACCCCGACTTGATAGCCGAGGTAAATGGGAGAAGTCCAAATGTCGATGGGATATTGCAAAACCGAAGTCTGTTTTTCTTAGTTAACACCCAATGCAACCAAAACTATATAGGTAATAGACAAGGTGCAATTTAGCTATGCAGCTTACTCTAGGGCTTTACTAAGCTATGTAAATAAATATAACAATAATATTACAAATGGTCAACTAGACTTGACAAACAAAGGCTGATATATTTTATAAGGAATACTTATCAAAACAGTACGATCGGCAAATAAAACGGGTTACTGGGTGGATAGTGCAATGAAAACGAGAACCGATGTTTTGGGGAGTAGAAAAACTAAGCGATTAGCTGCACAATTCAGGGTAGGTGGAATTAAGCCAGAGATTTGAGAAGCTAGCTACTAGATCGCCAAAGTCTTTACAATTCCCTTGTTGACTCAAAAAGTATTTCTCGACCTATGACGAATCAAGCTCCTATCCCGGTTATTGTCAACGGTGCTGCTGGCAAAATGGGCCGTGAGGTGGTTAAGGCAGTGGCGCAAGCGCCTGACTTAAACTTAGTGGGTGCAATTGACTACAGTTTGGAACATCAAGATAAAGACGCTGGGGAGTTAGCGGGTTTAAGCGAACCTCTGGAAGTACCAATTACCAATCAATTAGAACCGATGTTGGGATATGTGGCTGGAGATAGACAGTCTCCTCCAGGGGTGATTGTAGACTTTACCCATCCCGATTCAGTTTATGACAATATTCGCAGTGCGATCGCTTACGGTATTCGTCCTGTAGTTGGCACCACTGGGTTAAGTCCAGAACAAATTCAAGACTTGGCAGACTTTGCCGACAAAGCTAGCACTGGTTGTCTAATTATTCCTAATTTTTCCATTGGCATGGTACTGTTGCAACAAGCCGCGATCGCCGCCTCCAAATATTTTGACCATGTAGAAATTATCGAACTGCATCACAACCAAAAAGCTGATGCTCCCAGCGGTACTGCCATTCAAACGGCGCAGTTACTAGGAGAGTTGGGTAAAACTTTTAACCCTGCTCTTGTAGAAGAAACGGAAAAATTAGCAGGGGCGAGGGGCAGTATCGCAGATGAAGGGATTAGAATTCATAGCGTGCGCTTGCCAGGATTGATTGCCCATCAGGAAGTTATTTTTGGCGCAGCAGGACAAATATATACTTTACGACATGATACGAGCGATCGTGCTTGTTATATGCCAGGAGTGCTACTAGCGATTCGCAAAGTCTTAGCGCTAAAGTCGTTAGTATATGGATTAGAAAAGATACTTTAAACACACAATTGGGCATTCATTACTTAGCACTCATGTTAGTACCACTGACTCGCCAGAAATTTGAACAAGTTGTCCCCTTAATTGCTACTGGTTTGCAGTACAAATACTATTGGGGGAAGTTCTCAAATTTTTTGCAACGGCTGTTAATTTCTGTAGTTGCGGTAGTTGTTATTTTGCTTGTAACAGTTATTTTCAAGCTTGAGTTTGCTTCAATAGTATTTGTGCTAGGGGTAATTAGCGCTTTTTTTTGGCTGTGGTATCCAGTGTTTCAAGCAAGTATGCGGAATTTACAATGCCGCCGTTACAAGTACGGCGGCTTTTTCCGTGGTCGAGTCCTAGATTGGTGGATTACAGACCAGTTGATGGGTAAAACCGAAACAGTCAACAACAAAGGCGAATTGGTGATTATAGAAAACCGAGAAAAACAGATAAACTTAGAGGTGGGTGATGACACAGGATTTACCATTGAGTTTGTAGCACCATTACGTCCTGCCCACAAAGTTATTACTCGCGGCCAAATTGCAGAAATGGTAGTGATGTCAAATCGTCCAGATTTGAGCAGTATTGAAGAATTTAGCGATATATACTTTCCCAATCGTGACCTGTGGGTTAGCGATTATCCTTATCTGCGGCGGGATTTCTTTAACGAAGTCGGTCGCCGTTTGCGTGAAGACCAACAGCAAAAACCGCGTCGGCGGCGTCGTAGAGTAGAGGATTGAAGAGGTAATCCGTATCGGCTTCTCTTTCAAAAACCTCCAAGAGAGATAAACTCACACCCTGCATTTACGCATCGTGTGAGTCGTTTAGTAATTACAAGCCTTACCTCATATCGCAAATATTTCGGCAGTTTGCTCTCAATTGCAAAACTTCTCAATGGTCGTCCAGGAGGTTCGAGCATTTGGATTCGGGATAAATCTTTCCTGCATTCTTGCTAACGAGAGCATCCCACTTGGGTGAGTTTTCCTTGTAAACGATAAGTCACTGTCCCGCAGGCAAAACCTGCCGACTTAGGTTCTACATAAGGTCGTGTTGGCGGATTTTGTTTATCTAACCGCGATTTCCAATCGCCAGATATTTTTTCTAGAGTGGGATACTTGCTTAAAAATTGTGAGCCTGCAACAATATCGTGAGGCCCCTTAACATTTATTTTAGAGCTATTGATGTAGATATTATAATCATAAATAACGTTTTTATTTTTAGTCTTATTATTAATATTTTTTCCAGGAAAAGCATAAAGAATGTTCCTTAAAATTTTGACATTAGATGACGTATGAGCAAATATTTGTCCACCATTAAGTTCTGGACTCTGATTATTT